>DATMDI010000262.1:0-4289 GCA_035557875.1 Vicinamibacterales bacterium | reverse complement strand
CGACGTGAATAGTAGCCCTGCTCCACGCCCCAGGCCGCCGCCGTGCGGGCAATCGCCGCCGTGGCGCGCGGATCCGCGTCCACGAACTCCACATGGGCGGCCCCGCGGCTGAGGGCCTCGAACCCCAGCGCCCCGGTGCCGGCAAAGGCGTCGAGCACGCGCGCACCCTCGATGCGCGGCGCGAGGACGTTGAAGAGGGTCTCGCGCAGCCGGTCCGAGGTCGGCCGCAGGCCGTCCCACGCCGGCGACGCGATCCGCCGCCCCTTCAACTGCCCTGCAATGATCCGCACCGGCGCCCTACCCCACCTGGATGAGACCGAACTGCCGGTCCCACCGCTCGCGCACGAACGTCATGAGCTCCGGCGACAGGCCGCGCTCGACCATCGCGCGCGCCTCCCGGTGGGCGTCTTCCATGATGTCGCGGTCGCGCACCAGATCGCCGGTACGCAACTTCGGCAGACCCGACTGCCGGGTGCCGAAGAAGTCGCCGGGGCCGCGCAGCTCGAGGTCCCGTTCGGCGATGGCGAAGCCGTCGTTGGTGTCGGCCATCGTCCGCAGGCGCTCGCGCGCGTCGTCGCTCCACGGCGCCTGGTACAGCAGGATGCAGTGCGATTCCCACTCGCCGCGGCCGATGCGGCCGCGCAGCTGGTGGAGCTGCGACAGGCCGAAGCGCTCGGCGTGCTCGACCACCATCACCGACGCGTTCGGCACGTCCACGCCCACTTCGACGACCGTGGTGGACACCAGCACCTGGACCGCTCCGGACATGAAGGCCTGCATGACCTGGTCCTTCGCGTCCTGCTTCATGCGGCCGTGCAGCAGCGCCACGCGGCGGCCGGGAAATACCTCGGCCTGCAGGTGATCCGCCATCTCGGTGGCGGATTTCAAGTCCACTTTCTCCGACTCCGCGACCAGCGGATAGATCACGTAGACCTGCCGCCCCTTGTCGATCTCCGACCGCAACAGTTCGTAGACCTCGTCGCGGCGCGATTCCGGCTTGACCCAGGTGCGTACCGGCTTGCGCCCGGGCGGCAGCCCGGTGATCTTCGAGACGTCGAGCTCGCTGTAATCGGTGAGCGCCAGCGTGCGCGGAATCGGCGTCGCCGTCATCAGCAGCACGTCGGGCCGCAAGCCCTTCTCCTGCAGGGCCGCTCGCTGCACCACGCCGAAGCGGTGCTGCTCGTCGATCACGACCAGCCCCAGCGCGTGGAACGTGATGGTGTCCTGCACCAGCGCGTGCGTGCCCACCACCAGGTTGGTGGTGCCGCGCTCCAAGTGCGCCAGAAGCGTGTGCCGCTGCAGACCCGGCGTGCTGCCGGTGAGGAGGTCCACGCGGAAGCGGGTCTGCGACAGCAGCCTGGCCATGGTGGCGTAGTGCTGCTTCGCCAGGATCTCGGTGGGGGCCATGAACGCCACCTGCAGCCCGTTCTCCATCGCGACGATCGCGGCCAGGAGCGCCACGATGGTCTTGCCCGCACCGACGTCACCCTGGAGCAGGCGGTTCATCGGCTTCGGCAGGCAGAGGTCATCGACGATCTCCTTGGTAGCAGTGCGCTGCCCCGGCGTGAGGTGGAACGGCAGCACGCGCGCCGCGGACTGGCGGATCCGATCGTCCACGGTCACGCGGTGCGGCTTGTGCTCGACGCTGGTGGCGTGGCGCCGCCAGGCGTGGCCGATCTGGAAGAGGAAGAACTCCTCGAAGATCAGCCGCCGCTGCGCCGGCGTGCGGAAGGCGTTGAGCTCACCGACGTCCGCCTCGCCCGCGGGAAAGTGGCTCGCTTCGATCGCCGGCCGGCGCGCCACCAGCCCCTGACGCTCGCGCAGCTCGGCGTCCAGCAGATCCGGCAGTTCCGGCGGCAGCGCATCGAGTGCGTGGCGCACCAGCTTGCGCTGCATGTTCGGCGTCACTGTCCCGGTACGCTCGTAGAACGGCACGATGCGGCCGACGTGCAGCCCCGAGAGATCGTCGGACACGATCTCGAACTCGGGGTTGAGAAAGTGGAGCCCGCTCGAATCGAGCTTGACGTCGCCGAAGACGACCACTGTGGCCCGCGGCTGCAGAATATCCGCGAGGTAGGCCTGGTTCATCCAGGAGCAGCGGATGGCGCCGCTCGCGTCGCCGAGGACGGCGTGGAAGATACGGAAGCCGCGCCGGCGTGTCGTGGCGAGGTGCGCGCTCTTGATCTCACCGAAGACGGCCGCCTTGTTGCCCGGGCGCAGCGTCGCGATCGGCTGCATCTTGCTGCGATCCTCGTAGCGGAACGGCAGCCGGTAGAGCAGGTCCTCCACCGTATCGAGGCCGGCGCGTGTGAGGTCGGCCGCTTTGCGCGGCCCGACGCCCTTCAAATATTGCAGCGGGGTGTCGAGCGGATCGGTCACGAGACGGGCGCCTGACAGCGCGGTAACGGCGGCGAAACGCCGCGCGGGCCACGGGCAAGGGCACCCGCAGTTTATTGCAGGCCGTCTACTGCACGACGACGAGCTGGCCGCGACCCACGTCGATCGATCGGATCTTCGCCGGAAGATCGAACGACGAGTCGAGGCTGACACCGGCATCGTCGGCCGTGTAGGCCGACACCAGTTCCTGCACGAGCGCCT
Organism: Vicinamibacterales bacterium; assembly: GCA_035557875.1. Classification (GTDB taxonomy): domain Bacteria; phylum Acidobacteriota; class Vicinamibacteria; order Vicinamibacterales; family UBA2999; genus DASYRM01. Next base: position 1,691 of record DATMDI010000262.1, on the reverse strand, counting down.
TCGGGACCGGCAGCCCGGCCACTTCAGCCGACTGCATCTCGAAACGACCGCGGCCGTCCTGGGCCCGCAGCGTGCCGGTGACGGCAATCGGGACCTTGCCGCCGAGATAGCTCCAGAGATCGAGCATGCCGCCGCCGCGCGACTTGCGCTTGCCGAGGGCCTCGAGATCGACGGTGGCCACACCGCGCATGGTGCCGGCGCCGAGCATGCTCACGCTCGGGTCGGAGAGGCCGGCGGGCAGATACTGCCGGCCGCGGAAGACGAACCACGAGTTGACTTCGTCCTCGGTGACCTCGGTGCGGCGGGCGACGGGCGCCGGAGTGGTGGCGCCGCGCTGGGTAATCTGCGTGATCTTCCGGGCGAGCGACTCCGCCTGCTGGCGCGATGCCGCACCGGCCGCCGCCGGCGGGGCCGCGCTGACGTGCGCATGCAGGGTCACGGCCGCAGCCGTGGCGAGAAGGGTGGAAGCGACGGTGGTCCGAAATCGCATGATGCCCCTTTCGACGAACCGTCCCCGGTATTGGATGGCGGAACCCGCCACCGTCCGGCGTTGTTTCGAGTGTAGCACCGGCCCGGGCTTGTTCTTCGCCTTATCTTCGCATATAGTCACGGGCCGACGCTGCTCTTATCGGCGGCTAAGGAGAACGGCTGTGCTACCACTGACCAAACGGCAGCGCGAGATTCTGGACTATCTGAACGAGTTCATCCAGCGCCACGGATACGCGCCGAGCCTCGAGGAAATTGGCCGCCAGTTCAGCCTGTCGTCGCTGGCGACAGTGCACAAGCACCTCACCAACCTGCAGGAAAAGGGCTTCATCCGCCGGGCCTGGAACCGCAGCCGGTCGGTCGAGCTCGTGCCGGCGCGGGTCGGCGGACGGGCCATCGAGTTACCCATGCTCGGCTTCGTCGCGGCCGGCGTGCCGATCGAAGCGGTACCGGGCAGCGAAACGATCGCGGTGCCCGAATCGATGGCGGGCAAACGCGACAGCTACGTGCTGCGGGTACGGGGCGACTCGATGATCGACGAGCAGATTCGCGACGGGGATTTCGTCATCGTCGAGGATCGCAAGTCGGCCGACAACGGCGAAATGGTCATCGCCCTGGTTGCCGGCCAGGACGTCACGCTGAAGAAGTTCTACCGCGACAACGGAAAGATCCGCCTGCAGCCCGCCAACCCGGCGATGCAGCCGATGCTCTTCGAGCCGGACAACGTCCAGGTGCAGGGCGTGGTGATCGGCGTGATGCGGCGGTATTGACGTAGGGGCGGCCTTCCGCCTTCGCCAAGGCTACGGCGGACCACCGAGGTGGTCAGGCGCCCAGGGCCGGCTAAAGCCGGCCCCCACGACTGCGAGAGAGCCGCGGCTTCAGCCGCGCCGCGAGCCATACTATCGTTCACCATGAGCGATCAGCCTCCCGCCCGCAAACAGATCAACTTCTCCATCGTGCCCGACGAGCAGCCCGGCGAACCGCGCACCTACGCCAACTTCTGCTCGATCGCGCACACCCCCTTCGACTTCACCCTGACGTTCTGCGAGGTGATGCCGCTCTCGGAGCGCGAGCTCAAGGAAGCCGAGAAGGATCACGTGGTGCGGGCTCCGGTCCGAACCCGGGTCGTAGTCCCGGTGCAGTTCGTCCCCAACCTGATCGCGGCGCTGCAGGAACACATGCGGGTCTTCTCCGACAGCTACTCG
>DATMDI010000261.1:0-6779 GCA_035557875.1 Vicinamibacterales bacterium | reverse complement strand
GATCGTAGCTGGCGCGGATCACGCGATCGAGGCCCGACTCGCTGAGCCCGAGGTCGGCCAGGAACGCCTTGGCGTCGCCCGGTTCGAGCTGTGCGATCTCCAGCTCGATCTTGCCGCAGAGCGCCACCGCCCGCGTCGCGGCGTGCGACAGAAACGCGGTCAGCCCGGTCTTCGCCGCGGCGCGATCGAGATCGGCGCCGACCTCCGCGATGTCGGCTTCGTCGAGGTTGATCACGAGCAGCAGCGGCTTGGCCGACAGGAACTGAAAACCGCGCAGCCGCTTGAGATCGTCGCCGGCGAGCGCCAGCGTGCGGAGCGGCCGGCCTTCTTCGAGCGCGGTCTTGCACTGCTGCACGACGTCGCGTTCCCTCTCGAGCTCCGCCGATCGTCCCTTCTTGAGATCGCGCTCGATGCGTTCGAGCCGGCGCTCGGCCACGCCGAGGTCGGCGAGGATCAGCTCGTCCTCCATCGCCTGCGCATCGCGAGCCGGATCCACCGAGCCGGACGGATGCGGCACGGTCTCGTCGCGAAACGCGCGGACGACGTGCACCAGGGCGTCGGCGTTCTTGTAGTTGGCCACGTCCACCAGCGCCTGCGCGCCGGTCTTGGCCACCACCGCGATGTCGGTGAACTCCACGGTGGCCGGCACGCGCTTCTTCGGGTTGTACATCCCGGTGAGGACGTCGAGCCGATCGTCGGGGACCTTCGAGATCCCGATCTTGACGTCGCCCTTGCCGCCCGCTCCGTCGCGGGCGCTGGTCATGAGTTGGAAGAGGGTGGACTTTCCGCTCGAGGGGAACCCGATCAGCGCGGCGCGAAGCATGGGCGCCTCAGCCTAGCACGTGAGGGTCAAGGGGTCGGGCTGCCGGGCGAGCGCCATGCGACAGGTTGTGGCGAAGATACGAAGAAGCGAAAACAAGGCGAACTAAAACGAACAAAACTCTTTGGGATCAGTCGTTTGCAATTGACAGGCAAGTTAGCCTTCTTTACCATCCAGTGGTCGCAAGTGGGCCTAAATGGACGTTAGTGGTCAGAAATCAGCCGTTTTCAGGGGCAGCGCCTCGACCCGGATCGATGACAAGGGCCGGCTCAAGATCCCCACGCTTTTTCGCGGCCTGGTGCACGCGCGGAGCGGTGCGGACGTGTTCGTGACCAGCGTCAAGGGCGACTCGGTCCTGATCTACCCGATGCAGGTGTGGGCCGACATGGAGGAGCGGGTCCTGAAGGCGCCGACGCAGCACCCGGCGCTCGTGAAGTTCATGGACCGCGTGAGCTACTTCGGCCAGCCCGGCGAGCTCGATCCGCAAGGGCGGGTGGCGATTCCACCCCACCTCCGCCAGCGCGCCGGCATCACCGGCGAGGTGCGCGTGCTCGGCCGGATCAACTTCCTCGAGGTGTGGAACGAGGATCGGTTCGTGGACAAGCTCGCGCGCGAGCCCTGGACCGACGACGACGGATTGCTGCTGTCCCAGCACGGTATCTGACGCCGGGGACAGTGTAACGCCAGCGAGGCTTCGCGAGGACGGTCGCAGGGCTCCGCTTCGCTGGGGCAGCGTTTAACGGCCCGCCTTTTGGGCGGGCGGGCTGGATCGGGGCGGACGTGCACGAGCCGGTCATGGTCGCGGAAGTGATCGAGCACCTCCAGCCCTCGCGGGGTGGGGTCTTCGTCGACGGGACGGCCGGCTTGGGCGGCCACGCCCGGGCGCTGCTGGAGGCCGGGGCGTCGCGGTTGCTCGGGATCGATCGAGACCCGGCGGCAGTTGAACTGGCGCGGGAGCGGCTCAGCGAGTTCGGCGATCGGGCCAAGGTCGTGCACGGCGACTACCGGGACCTGCCCGCCCTCCTCGACCGGGAGGGGCTTGGCGCGGTGGATGGAGTCCTGCTGGACCTCGGCGTGTCGTCGATGCAGCTCGACGCGCCGGGCCGCGGATTCAGTTTCCGGCGGGACGAGCCGCTGGACATGCGAATGGACACGTCGGTGGGCGCGACCGCCGCAGAGGCGATCGCCGGAGCCGACGAGAAGACGCTGGCGGATGTGATTTACGAGCTCGGCGAGGACCGGCACGCGCGCCGCATCGCGAGGGCGATCGTGGCAGCGCGCTCCCGCGCGCCCATTACGACGACCGGGCAGTTCGCCGACATCGTACGCCGGGCCGTGCCGCGGCCCGGCTACACGCGGATCGACCCGGCCACCCGCACCTTTCAAGCGGTGCGGATCTGGGTCAACCGCGAGCTCGAGGGGCTGGGCGACTGCCTCGGAGCCGCGGCGTCGCGGCTCGCGCCGGGCGGGCGCCTCGTCGTCATTACGTTCCACTCGCTCGAAGACCGGATCGTGAAGCACGTGCTGCGCTCGCTGCAGGCCGCCGGTGCGCACGGTTTGCGCGTGCTGACGAAGCGGCCACTGGTTCCGAGCGCGGAAGAGACCGAGCGCAACCCCCGGGCCCGCAGCGCCAAGCTGCGCGCCGCGGAGGTAACGGCAGCAGATGGGCCGGGCACCGCCCGGCTGGGAGCGTCCGCATGACCGCCGAGACCTTCGAATACGCGATCAAGAAAGACGTCCGCAACAACCCGATCGTCCGCGAGATCGATCGCGAGCGGAACCGCGAGATGGTGCGTTCGGTCGGCATCGGCGTGTTCCTCGTCGCGGTCCTGCTCTTCTGGGCGTGGCAGCAGTTCGAGCTGCGGCGCAACGGCTACCGGCTCGAGCAGATGCAGCAGGAGCGCGCGGTTGAAGTGGACGTGAACCGGCACCTGCGGCTGGAAGTGCAGACGCTGAAGGCCCCGGAGCGTATCGAGCGGCTGGCGCTCGGCCGTCTCCGGATGGTGATGCCGCGTCCCGAGGACGCGTCGGTGATCGAGCGCGTGGTGGAAACGCCGGTGCCACCGCGGTCGGTCGTAGCCAGACGGTAACCACCATGGACGATCCCATTCCCCCCGACCAGCCGTCCAGCGTCGATCCGATGCCGTGGCGGCAGCCCATGCGCTTCCGCATCTGGATTGCGGCGGGCGTGATTGCCTTCTGGGCCGCAGCCATCCAGGCGCGCCTTGTCCACTTGCAGGTGGTGAGCCACGCGGAGCTCGCCGCAAAGGCGGATCGCCAGCAGTTGCGCACGATCACGGCTCCGGCCAAGCGCGCCGAGATCGTCGATCGCAACGGGTACGTCCTCGCCTCGAGCGTGGACGCCGACACGATCTACGCCGTTCCCACAGAGATTGCCGACAACCGCGCGGCTGCCAGGGCGCTCTGCCGCGCGCTGGGCGACTGCGAGGCCAAGGACGAGCGCGCGCTCGCCGATCGGCTCCGCAGCGGGAAGGCGTTCGCATACGTGCGGCGGCAGGCCTCGCCGGACCAGGCGCGGCGGGTGGCCGCTCTCGAGCTCGGCGGTGTGGGCTTCCTGAAGGAGAGCCGCCGCTTCTACCCCAATCGCGATCTCGCGGCGCACCTGCTCGGCTACGTCGGCATCGACAACGCGGGCCTGTCGGGAATCGAAGCGGTGTACGACTCGCTCATCCGCGGACAGGAAGGTCAGGTGCTGGTGCAGATCGACGCCAAGAAGCAGGCGTTCCTGCGCATCGAACGGCCGCCGACCAGTGGCGCGACGCTCGAGCTGACCATCGATCGGTACATGCAGCACGTCGTCGAGCGCGAGCTGCGGGCGGGCGTCGAGTGGGCGAACGCGGCCGGCGGGTCGGCGATCGTGATGGACCCGTCCACGGGTGAGATCCTCGCGGTCGCGAGCTATCCGACCTTCAACCCCAACGTGTATCGCGAGGCCCGGGAGGCGGAACGGCGCAACCGCGCCGTGCAGGACCTCTACGAGCCCGGCTCGACGTTCAAGATCATCACGGCCAGCGCCGCGCTCGAAGAGCACGCGATCAAGCCGACCGATCTGGTAGACGTGAGCAGGGGATCGATCAGCTTCGGGTCGCGCACCATCCGCGACGATCACCACTACGGAGTGCTCACGTTCCAGCAGGTGGTGGAGAAGTCGAGCAACGTCGGCACGATCAAGGTGGGCCTGTCGCTCGGTGCGGAGACGTTCGGCGGCTACGTCCGCAACTTCGGCTTCGGGCGCGCGTTGTCGCCCGACTTCCGCGGCGAGAACGCCGGCATCGTCTGGAACTGGTCCACCCTCAACCAGAGCGCACTGGCCTCGACGCTCATCGGCTACCAGATCGGCGTGACGCCGCTGCAGATGGTGACGGCCGTCAGCGCCGTGGCCAACGGCGGCGAACTGGTGCAGCCGCGCGTGGTCCGGGCCGTCGTGAAGGACGGACAGCGCCTGCCGGTACCGCGCAAGGTCCTCGGCCGCGCGATCAGCAAGGACACGGCGGCGCGGCTGACGCCGATGCTCGAAGGCGTCGTCACCGCCGGCACCGGCAAGCAGGCGGCGATTGCCGACTACACGATCGCCGGCAAGACCGGCACCGCCAAGAAGCTCGTCAACGGCAGCTACCGCGGCCATTCGAACTACAACGTCTCGTTCGTCGGCTTCGCGCCGTCGCGCAAGCCGAAGTTCGCGATCATCGTCGTCGTGGATTCTCCGCACGGCGTGCCGGCCTATGGCGGCACGGTGGCTGCGCCGATCTTCCACCGCATCGCCCAGGCGGCGCTGCAGCACTACGGCGTGCAGAAAACGCTCAACGCGCCGCCGCCCCTCATCGTCGAGCGGGGCGCGCCGAACGGCGATGCGCCGAATGCGCCGACGCCGACGTCGGGCCCGGCGGAGCCGCCGACCGTGCTGCCAGCCGGCACCAGCGTCTCGGGTGCGGATCCCGTGGTGCCCGATCTCACGGGCATGAGCGGCCGCGACGCCATACGCCTCCTCGCGACGCTGGGGCTTCAGGTCCAGGTGATCGGACACGGCCTCGTCACCGACCAGCGGCCGTTGCCGGGAACGCCGGCCTTCACGGCAGCGTCGGCTCGCGTGTGGCTGGATCGCCGGGCGCCCGAGGCGGTGCCGAAAGCACCGGCTCCATGACGGTTCGCGAGCTCCTCCGGTCGATCGCGGCTCTGGTGCCGGTCGAGGCGCGCGGCGGGCTCGACGCGCCGGGCCTCGACCAGCCGTGTACGGGGGTCGCCTACGATTCGCGCGCCCTCACGCCTGGCGCCGTGTTCGTCGCGCTGCAGGGGCTGCATGCCGATGGCGCGCGGTTCGCGCCGCAGGCGGTGAGCGCCGGCGCGGCGGCGGTGGTGGCGACCGCTGGAGTGGCGCCGACGGTCGGGGCTGCGTGGGTGCCCGTGTCCGATGCACGCCTGGCGCTGGCGCTGCTGGCCGCCGAGTTCAACCGCCACCCCAGCCGCTCGATGCGTGTCATCGGCGTCACCGGCACCAACGGCAAGACGACGACCGGCTACCTGGTGCGGGCCATCTTCGAGGCCGCCGGCATCAAGTGCGGGCTGATGGGCACGGTGGCGTACTGCATCGGGGACCGGGTGATCGAGGCGTCGCGCACCACGCCCGAAGCGCCGGACGTCCAGGCGCTGCTGCGCCAGATGCACGACGAATCGTGCGGCGCCTGCGTGATGGAGGTGTCGTCGCACGCGCTGGCGCTCCGCCGCGTCGACGGCCTGGAGTTCGCCGCCGGCGTGTTCACCAACCTCACCCGCGATCACCTCGATTTTCACGGCAGCATGGAGAGCTACTTCGCGGCCAAGCGGCGGCTCTTCGAGATGCTGCCGCGCGACGCGCCCGCGGTGATCAACCTGGACGACCCGCGAGGGGCGTCGCTGGTCGAGATATCGGGCGCACCGGTCACCTACGGCATCAACAAGCCCGCCGATGTGATGCCGGGTCCGCTGAAGTTTTCGCTCGACGGCCTGACCTTCGACGTGCGAACGCCGCAGGGCGCCATGCGCGTGCGGTCGTCGCTCGTCGGCCGTCCCAACGTCTACAACATCCTGGGCGCCGTCGGCGTCAGCGCGGCGATGGGCATTCCGCTCGACACCATCGAGCGGGGCATCGCCGGCCTCGCCGGCGTACCGGGGCGATTCGAAGTGGTGTCGCGCCCGGCCGACGACATCACCGTCGTCGTCGACTACGCGCACACCGATGACGCGCTGCGCAACCTGCTCGAGACGGCGCGGCCCATCGCCACGCGGCGGCTCGTCACTATCTTCGGCGCCGGAGGCGAGCGCGACCGCACCAAGCGGCCGTTGATGGGGATGGTGGCGGCGCGGTTGAGCGACGTGGTCGTGGTCACGTCCGACAACCCGCGCGGTGAGGATCCGGCGCAGATCATCGAAGAGGTGATGCGCGGAGCCGAACCGGAAGCGCGCCAGAGCAATGCACGCGCGCTGACGATCGTGGATCGGCGCGAGGCGATTCATCAGGCCATCGCGGCGGCGGGCGTGGGCGACGTGGTGCTGGTCGCCGGCAAGGGGCACGAGAAGTACCAGGTGATCGGCGGCACGACCTTTCCGTTCGACGACGTGGCGGTGGCACGCGAAGCGCTGAGCGCGCGTCGGCAGACGTCGGGGGTCGGGTGACCGCGATTGCGCTGACGCTGGGCTGGATCGCCGGCGCGGTGGCCGGCACCGTGAGCGGACGAGTAGAGACGCCGGTCCGCGAAGTGGTCACCGACAGCCGGTCGATGGCGGCCGGCGACGTCTTCGTGGCGCTGCGGGGGCCGCGCTTCGACGGCCACACGTTTGCCGCCGAGGCGCTGGCGCTCGGGGCGGCGGGCGTGGTGATCGAGCAGGCCTGGGCGGACGCTCATCCCGAGGCCGTGCGAGACGGCGGGGTGATTGGCGTCGCCGACACGCTGACGGCGCTGCA
>DATMDI010000260.1:0-8330 GCA_035557875.1 Vicinamibacterales bacterium | reverse complement strand
CAGATCCCACATCCGCCGATCGTGCGGAATCGCCAGCCGCTTCCGCAGCGTCGTGTCGTCGTCGACCTCGCCGCCGCTGGCTTCGCGGGCCCGGTCGGCTTCGGCGGGGCCGAACAGCAGGCCGCTGCGACCGAGCTCGAGCGACCGCACGCCCTTCATGAACGCTTCCTTGAACGTCCGCCCCATCGCCATCGCCTCGCCCACCGACTTCATCTGCGTGGTGAGCGTGTTGTCGGCCTGCGGGAACTTCTCGAAGTTCCAGCGCGGGAACTTCACCACCACGTAGTCGATGGTCGGCTCGAACGACGCCGGCGTGAGCCGCGTGATGTCGTTGGGAATCTCGTCGAGGTGATAGCCGAGCGCCAGCTTGGCGGCAATCTTGGCGATCGGGAAGCCGGTGGCCTTCGACGCCAGCGCCGACGAGCGCGAGACGCGCGGGTTCATCTCGATGGCGACGATGCGGCCATCGGCCGGGTTGATGGCGAACTGGATGTTCGAGCCGCCGGTCTCCACGCCGACGCGACGGATGATGCGGCGCCCGAGGTCGCGCATCCGCTGGTATTCCTTGTCGGTGAGGGTCAGCGCCGGCGCCACCGTGATCGAGTCGCCGGTGTGGACGCCCATCGGGTCGATGTTCTCGATCGAGCAGATGACGACGAAGTTGTCGGCGACGTCGCGCATCACCTCGAGCTCGAATTCCTTCCAGCCGATCACCGACTCTTCGACCAGGATTTCGTGCATCGGGCTCAGGTCGAGACCGCGCTGGGCGAGCTCGTCGAACTCGTCGACGTTGTAGGCGATCCCGCCGCCGACGCCGCCGAGCGTGAACGACGGACGGATGATGGCCGGAAAGCCGACGTCGTCGACGATCGCGGTGGCCTCGGCGAGCGTCTTGGCGACGCCGCTCTTCGGCACCTCGACGCCGATCTCCCCCATCGCGTTGCGGAACAGCAGGCGATCTTCGGCCACCTTGATCGCGTCGATCTGCGCGCCGATCAGCTTGACGCCGTACTTCTGCAGGATGCCCCGCTCGTGCAGCGCCACCGCCAGGTTGAGCGCGGTCTGGCCGCCGACCGTGGGCAGCACCGCGTCCGGCCGCTCCTTCTTGATGATCTCTTCGACCACTTCGGGCGTGAGCGGCTCGACGTAGGTCTGATCCGCCAGCTCCGGGTCGGTCATGATCGTCGCCGGGTTGCTGTTGATCAGCACGACCTCGAGCCCCTCGGCGCGCAGCGCCTTGCACGCCTGCGTGCCGGAGTAATCGAACTCGCAGCCCTGACCGATGACGATCGGGCCGGACCCGATCACGAGCACACGCTTGATGTCGTTACGTCTGGGCATCGGCGAAGGCGGTCAGCGCAGGCGGGCGCGGCTCATCGCCGCTCCATCGAGTCGAGGAACTGCTGGAAGAGATAGTCGGCGTCGTGCGGCCCCGGCGACGCCTCGGGGTGGTACTGCACCGAGAAGATCGGCTTGTCCTTGTGGCGGAAGCCTTCCACGGTGCCGTCGTACAGGTTCTCGTGCGTGATTTCGATCTGCCCCGGCAGCGACTGCGGATCCACGGCGAAGCCGTGGTTCTGCGATGTGATTTCCACCTTGCCCGAGCGCAGGTCCTTCACCGGATGGTTGGCGCCGCGGTGCCCGAACTTCAGCTTGAAGGTGTCGCCGCCCACCGCCAGCCCCAGAATCTGATGGCCGAGGCAGATGCCGAACATGGGCCGTTCGGACTCGACGAGCGCCTTCACGTTGGTGATGGCGTAGTCGAGCGCCGCCGGGTCGCCTGGACCGTTGCTGAGGAAGATGCCGTCGGGGTTCATGGCCAGCAGGTCCGACGCCGGCGCCGACGCGGGAAACACCCGGACGTCGCAGCCATAGGCATCGAGCCGGCGCAAGATGTTCCACTTCACGCCGAAATCGTAGGCCGCCACCGTGAGCCGCCGCCCGGCACGCCGCTCCGGCGCGATGCCGAACTCGATCGCCTCGGCCTCGCCTCGGCCCGCGGCGCGCTCGCGCCACGCGAACGCGTGGTCGCAGGTGACGTCTTTCACCAGGTCCGCGCCTTCCATCTTCGGAATGGCGCGCGCCTTGGCCACCAGGGCGTCGGGATCCGCCGCACCGGTGGCAATCACGCCGCGCATCACGCCGGCCGACCGCAGCACCCGGGTGAGCGCACGGGTATCGATGTCGGCAATGGCGACGATGCGGTGGCGGACCAGATAGTCGCGCAGCGTCCCGTCGGCGCGCCAGTTGCTGGCCACCGGCGACGCTTCGCGCATGATGAACCCGGCCACCTTCGGCGCCTGCGATTCGGCATCGCCGTCGGCCACCCCGTAATTGCCGATCTGGGGGGCGGTCATCGTGACGATCTGACCGGCGTACGAGGGGTCCGTGAGGACCTCCTGATAGCCGGTCATGCTGGTGTTGAAAACGACTTCGCCGTGCGCCTCTCCGGTCGCGCCGGCGGCGACACCGCGGTACCAGGTGCCGTCTTCGAGGGCGAGGATCGCGTTCATTCCGGCTGCGTGGATCTCCTGAGGAGGAAACTCTGAGGGTCTAGCCCGCGATCGTAACATGCATCAGCACAGGCGCAGGGCGGGCCTTCAGGCCCGCCCTCCCAAGCGCGGCTGAAGCCGCGCCCCACTTGCCACTCTCCTTGACAGTGCGAGAGGCGTGGGCGACAGTACCGTCTGGTGCTCCCCAACGCCGTTACTGCCGCGGCTCCCGGCCTTCCAGTCGATTTGCGACGCTTTTCCTGGACGAGCCGGCTGACCGCGGACTACGCGCACGACTTCTCCCGGCTGGCCGCCTTCTACAACGGAAATCCTGCCGATCCCAGCGCGTGGCGCGATGCCATCGCGCGAACCCAGCGTCACGGCCGCGCCCGCGACGGCGTGGCAGCCGTCATCGCGGCGCAACAGCACCGGCGCAACGCCGCGGCGGCGGCGGTGACGGCGGCCGAACAGCTCCGCGACCCGCGCACGGTGGCCGTGGTCACCGGCCAGCAGGCGGGCCTGTTCGGCGGGCCGCTCTACACGCTGCTGAAGGCGATCACGACCCTGCGCCTGGCGGCGCGCGTGCGCGAAGAACACCACGTGCCGGCGGTGGCCATCTTCTGGGCCGACGGCGAAGATCACGACTGGGAAGAGGTCCGTTCGTGTTGCGTCCTCGACGCCGAGGCCGGGCTGAAGGCGGCGGCGCTTCCCCCAGCAGCCGGTGGCTCGCGCCCGGTAGGCCGCGTCACCCTCGACGACGCCATCCACGTCGCGCTCGCCGATCTCGAGAGCGCGCTCCCCCTCACCCAATTCACCCCGCAGATCCTCGACACCCTGAAGCGCATCTACCGTCCCGGGGTCGGGATGTCGGCGGCCTTCGCGCTGCTCATCGAGGAGCTGCTCGGGCCGATGGGGCTGGTGGTCTACGAGTCCTCGGGTCCGGACACCAAGCCGTTCGTGGCCGACTTGTTCGCCCGCGAGATCGCCATGGCCGGCGCCTCGGCGCGACGCGCCAGCGAGGCGGGGGCGCGGCTCGAGCAGGCCGGCTACCACGCCCAGGTGACCCCCGCCTTGGGGAGTCTGGCGCTCTTCCGGCTGCGGGACGAGCGGGAGCCGATTCGCGTCGACGGCACGATGGCCGTCATCGGTGACGACCGCGAGCCGCTGGCCGACCTCGAGGCACGGGCGCGTACCGAACCGGCCGGCTTCAGCCCCAATGTGCTCCTGCGCCCGGTGGTGCAGGACACGCTCTTCCCCACCGTCTGCTATGTCGGCGGTCCGGGAGAAACGGCGTACTTCGCCCAGCTGAAGGACATCTACGCGTCGTTCGGCGTCCCGATGCCGCTCGTGCACCCGCGCGCGACGCTCACGCTGGTGGACGCCAACACCCAGAAATTCCTCACCAGGCACGACCTTCCGATCGAGACGCTCCGGGCCCAGGACGAATCGGCGCTCAACGAGCTGCTCGAAGCGGCGCTGCCGCCGGCGGTCGAGTCTTCGCTCGGTGAGGCGCTGCGCGCCATCGAGGACCGGCTCACGGCGGTGGCCGCCGCGGTCGTGACGGTGGACCCCACGCTCGAGGGCGCAGCGCGCTCGACGCAAGGGCGGATGCAGGACGACCTCAAGAAGCTGCACACCAAGGTCGTCCAGGCGGCCAAGCGCAAGGACGACACGCTGCGACGGCAGTTCAAGCACGCACAGGCGCAGGCCTTCCCCGGCGGGGCGCAGCAGGAGCGCGTGCTCGGGTTCGTCTACTTCCTCAACAAGTACGGCCCGCCGCTGATCGAGCGGCTGTGTCAGGAGCCGCCGATCGACCCGGGCACCCACTGGGTGCTCACGCCGTAACGGCACGACCATGTCTCCCCAGGCGCCCGGTCTCCCTCCTGGCCCGCCCCGCTCGGGACGGCCGCGTCCGGCCGGCCGGGCGGCACGGACGAAGACCAGATCCCGCGTCCCGTGGCGCCTGCTGCTGCTCCGCACCGCGATCGTCATCGGCTCGGTGAGCGTGGTGTCCGGCATCGCGATCTACCTCAGTCTGGCGCGGCTCATCGACGACCGGCTGTACGGGGAGCGCGAGCGCTCGCTGCCGCGGGTCTACGCCAGGCCGATCGAAATCCGCCGCGGCCAGACCTTCACCCAGCAGGATCTGATCGCACGTTTGAACGACATCGGCTACGCGCAGCGTCCCGAGGTGTCGCAGCCCGGCGAGTTCGCGGTGATGGCCAATGAAATCGCCATCACCCCACGTAGCGGCGAGCGCAAGGGCACCCACGTGCGCGTGACATTCCCGGCGCCGCCGCGCAACCCCACGGCCAAAACCGCGGCGGCCCCGCGCCGCGGCATTCAGCAGATCGAGGTGGTTGGGGCCGGGCGCACCGACGCGGTCGAGCTCGATCGGCCCCTGCTCACCGCGCTCATGACCTCGGGCGAGCGGCAGAAGCGGCGGCGAACGCCGATCGCAGGCATTCCCAAGCACATGCAGGAGGCGGTGCTCGCCATCGAGGACCGCAGCTTCTACTCGCATCCCGGCGTCAACCCGCTGCGGCTGGCCGCGGTGGCGTTCCGCTCCGTCGTCGGCAGCGAGAGCGCCGGCGGGACCAGCACGATCACGCAGCAGTTGTCGCGCATGTTCTTCCTGGCCGACGAGTTCAACGCCGAGCTGCAGAGCGGCGAGCGCGGGCGCACCTGGGGGTCGTACCTGCGGAAGGCGCGCGAAGGGCTGATGTCGCTCGTCCTCGAACGCAAGGCGTCCAAGGACGAGATCCTCGAGCTCTATCTCAACGACGTGTATCTCGGCCAGCGCGGCTCGTTCGCCATCCACGGCGTGGCCGAAGCGTCGCGTCTGTTCTTCGGCAAGGACGTCGCCAACGTCAGCCTCAGCGAGGCGGCGGTGATTGCCGGCGTCATCCAGAGCCCGGCCCGGCGGTCGCCATTCGTCAACCCCACGCGATCCACTGAACGGCGCAACTTGGTCCTGCGGGCGATGGCCGACGAGGGCTACATCACCGACGGCGAAGCCACCAACGCCATGCGCGAGCCGCTCGTCGTGGCCCCCAGGGGCGTGGACAACGAGGCCCCGTACTTCGTGGACATGATCGGCCAGCAGGTCACCGAGCTTTTCCCGAAAGTGCTCGCCGACTCGCCGAGCGTGAACGTGTACACCACGCTCGACCTCAGCCTGCAGCGTGCCGCGCTCGACGCGATGCGCAGCGGCCTGGCGGGCGTCGACAAGCAGCTTGCCGGCCGGCGCCGCCACCGCCGCCGCACCACCCAGTCGGCGCTCATCGCCGTGGACCCGAAGACGGGCGAGATCCTGGCGCTCGTCGGCGGGCGCTCTTACAACCAGTCGCAATACAACCGCGTCACCGCCAGCCGGCGCCAGCCCGGCTCGGTGTTCAAGCCGTTCGTGTACCTCGCCGCCTTCGACGCCGCCGCCAAGGGCGGGCGCACCGATCTCACGCCCGCCTCGCTCACCCTCGACGAGCCCACCACCTTCGACACCGACACCGGCGAGGTGTGGGAGCCGAAGAACTACGGCGGCGAGTACGAAGGCGAGATCACGTGGCGCCGCGCGCTGGCGATGTCGCGCAACGTCGGCACCGTCCACGTGGGTGAGACGGTGGGCTTCAACACCGTGTCGTCGTTCTGGCGCCGGGTCGGCGTGGGCCAGCCGCCGCGCGGCTTCCCGTCGATCACGCTGGGCGTCTTCGAGCTGACGCCGTTCGAGGTGGCCACGGCGTATACGGTCTTCACCAACGGCGGCGCGGTGCGGCCGCTGCGCGGCATCGAACGCGTCGAGGCCGGTGACAAGACGCTGACGCCGCCGGCGGCGGCGCTCAGGCCGGTGACGCGCCCCGACGTCACCTACCTCGTCACCAACATGATGCGCAGCGTCCTCAACGAGGGCACCGCCGCCGGGGCCCGGTCGGCCGGGTTCGTGCACGACGCCGCGGGCAAGACCGGCACCACCAACGACCTCCGCGACGCCTGGTTCGTGGGCTTCACGCCCGAGCTCCTGACCGTGGTGTGGGTGGGCTACGACGACAACGAGCCGCTCGGGCTCAGCGGCGCGCAGGCGGCGCTCCCCATCTGGACCGAGTTCATGAAGGGCGCCATGGCCGGCCGGCCCAACGTGCCGTTCAAGGTGCCTTCCGGCGTCACGTTCGTGGAGATCGACAAGGACACCGGCAAGCTGGCCGGCCCCAACTGCGAACGGACGATGAAAGAGTCGTTCCTGGCCGGGACCGAGCCCGTCGAGTCGTGCCCCCTCCACAACGGCGAAGGCGGCGGCGGGAACTTTTTCGAACGGATCGGCGAGTTATTAGGGAAATAGGGCGGGTGGGGCGCCGGCCGCAGGTCGGCCCGACCTAACCACCCCACCCGCCCTACCCGCCCGTATAATTCACCTGTGAACCAAGAGGTCTTCGCCGCGCTCGCGGCCGCGCTCGAAGCGGGCGAGCCGGTGGCGCTCGTCACCATCACCGGATCGACCGGGTCCACCCCGCAGCGGGTGGGCGCCAAGATGCTGGTCTATGCGGACGGGCGCACGGTGGGCACGATCGGCGGCGGGTGCTACGAGAACGAGGCGTTCTGGAAAGCACGCGAGGCGATCCAGTCGCGCAAGCCGCTCAACATGTCGTTCGAGCTCAACGACGATTTCGCCCAGGAGAGCGGCCTGGTCTGCGGCGGGCAGATGGACGTGTTCATCGAGCCGGTCGAATCGTCGCCCGAGCTCTACGTCTTCGGGGCCGGCCACGTCGGCTACTTCGTCGGCAGGATGGCGCACGAGGTGGGCTTCCGCGTCCACGTCGTGGACGACCGCGAGAAGTTCGCCAGCTCCGAGCGCTTCGGCCCCGGCATCGACGTCATCGTGGACGACATCCCGACCTGGCTCGACAAGCACTCGCTCACGGCCACTACCTACGCCGTCGTCGTGACCCGCGGCCACCGCCACGACCTCGAGACGATGCGCGGGCTGCTCCGCTCGCCGCTGCGCTATCTCGGGCTCATCGGCAGCAAGGCCAAGGTGAAGCGAATCTACGACATGCTGCGCGAAGACGGGGTGACCCCCGACCAGCTCCGGCCGGTGCACGCGCCGATCGGGCTCGACATCGGGGCGATTACGCCTCAGGAAATCGCCGTCAGCATCGTGGCCGAGCTGATTGCCGTGAAGCACGGCAAGACGGCCGAACCCAGCGTCGCGGCCATGTCGATGCGCTGGGAAGGGGCCCTGAAGCGCTGACCCCGCACCTGGCTGACCCTCCGGCGAGGTAGGCCCTGCTATACTAACGTTACAGGCTGTAAGCCCCTGAAAACCAATGGGTTCGTTTGAACTCTCCGATCGGTCGCGCCGGCTCTTAGCCACGCTGGTTCGCGAGTACATCGAGACCGGCGAAGCCGTGTCATCGCAGGTGCTCGCGCGCGAGAGCAGCCTTGGCGTGTCGTCGGCCACGGTGCGCAACGTGCTGGCTCAGCTTGAAGAGGCGGGCTTCGTCTATCAACCGCACACGTCGGCCGGCCGTGTGCCCACCGACCGCGCCTATCGCGTCTTCGTCGATCAACTGCTCGAAGGCCGCCGGCCCGCCAAGCCGTCGGCCACCGTCGAGATCCGGCTGCGGCAGCAGGCCGAACGCTCGCCGCTGATGGGCGATCTCCTGGCCGACGTGTCGCACATCGTCGCCCGCGCCGCCCGCGTCGTGGGCTTCGCCATGGCGGCCAACGAAGGCGCGATTCTCCAACGCATCGAGTTCGTGCCGCTCGGCGCCCAGCGCGTGCTCGTCGTCGTGGTGGCAAGCGACGGCAAGGTCACCCAGAAGGCCATCGACGTCGAGGCCGCGC
>DATMDI010000259.1:0-7473 GCA_035557875.1 Vicinamibacterales bacterium | reverse complement strand
GCCTTGCGCGTAGGCGCTCGGACACCACAGGCCGAACGCGCACAGAACGACAGTGACGAGCGACAGTAGTCGAGTGATGATCGTCATGCGTCTCCTCGGAGGGTACTCAGCCTCCCGGCGTCAACAGCCGCGCGAACGCCGGGACGCTCTTCACGCGGTCGAATTGATGGATCTGGTCGAGGATCTGCCCGAGCCGCGCCGCCGGAAGCTTCGAGTCGGGCATCAGCGCGCGATACTTGGCGTCCACGTCGCTCCACTCGATGCCGCGCGGTCCGGATCCCCGAGGCGCGTCAACGGTGCTCGTGAACCGCTGACCGGCGGTCGTCACCACCGTGACGCTGCCACCCCAGCCCCACTTGTAGGTGACCGCCGGCGGCGCGGGATCGAGATCCACGACACTCATCAGCCGTGCGACGACAGGGTCGAAGATCTTCCCCTCGGTGGCATGGATCCAGGTGAACTCCTTGTCAGCGACCGCGGAGGCCACGAAGTACGGAAGGCTGTGGATCGCCTCCACCAGATCGCGAGGACGGCGGCTGCCGCCGACGGTCGTACGGTCGGGGCCGGCGATGAGAATCTTGGCAACGCCGTCTGCCGGCACGTTCGCCTGCCGCGCCGCGTTCACCGCCGCCTCCAGCGTGCCGGAGAACGGGTGGGCTCCTGGCCAGAGCTTGATCGCCAGGAATTCGACGATGTCCCAGCGCTGGCCGAGCTCGCCGGCAAGCAAGCGCACCGCGTCCCTGCCGCCACCGAACACCTCGACAAACCCTCCACGGGCGCCGAGCATATCGTCGTTGACGGTGAAGCCGCGCGCCGCTGCTTCGGCGGCGTCCACGCCACTCGCCGCCGCGTTCGCCCCCATGTACTCTCGCGCCCAGCTGTTCGTTCCGATGGCGAGCCCACCCATCGTCGTCGCCACGATGCCCAGTGCGTGCGCCATCTGCTGATCGGTGAGCTTCAGGAGGCGGGCAACGGCAACGGCACCACCAAAGGCGACGAGCTGCGAGGCGTGCAGACCGCCGCGGCCGCCACGTCGCGCGTCCCCGATGCGCCCGGCGGCTTCGTAGCCGATGACCATGGCGCCGAGCAGATCCGCGCCCGTGGCGCCGGTGCGCTCAGCGATGGCGAGCCCGGCGGATGCGAGCGCGGTGCCGTAGTGCGCGGTGTTGCGGATGTCGCTGTCATCGGACGCGGCAGCGTCGCTCAGGCCGGCGTTGACCCTGGCGGCACTGGCAACTGGAAGCCTGGCGGCATCGAACCACACAGTGGCCTCAGGCCGGCCGCCTCGCTCCTTCGCGAGATCACGAAGAATGCGAGCGGACTCGATCAGCGCTCCCGGCGCGGCGCTCGAGAGCGTACTGGCGAGGATCATCTTCGCGTGCTCGACGGCGCGAAGTGGAAGGTCCTCGTAACGGATGCGGTTCACCGTCCGCGCCAGGGCGAGCGTGTTGTCCACGGCCGATCCGCCGCCATCGGCACTGCCGCGCTGGCGGGCGAACGCCGGATGCGGAACGGCGCCGCCGGCTACCGCGCCGACAATGGTCATGGCATCGCGCAGCAAACGGCGCCGGGTGAACTCTGCCGGCAAGAGCACTCGATCGTTCAGACCAGGCACCTCTGCCATTGACACGCTCCGTCAGCGGGGACGCCGCCCATGTCACACGTCCCGCGCGTCCGATTCGACCCGTGCGGTGCGCTCACTCTACGCCAAACACGAGCAACACGTTGCCCGGCCGCCCGGCGATGCCGCCGTATCCCGAGTTCACGAACAGCAGGCCGCCGGCGACACTCGGACCGGGACCGTCCATGCTGCCGCCATTCGCGGTGACCCCGTTCACGGTCACGAACTCGCGGTTGGTGTCGAACTGCCACAACAGCGATCCGTCGTCGGCCGCATAGGCGCGCAGGCCCCCATCGTAGGAGCCGGAGAGCACGGCACCGGGAATCGCGGTGACGGCAGCGCCCTGCGCGGCGTTGCAGTCGCGGCCCGGTGCGCCGCACAAAGTCTTTTCGGGAGGCGCGTGCCACACCCGCTCGCCGGTCGCGAGCCTGACTGCGACCATGCCTCCAGGCGCGTTCGTGGTCGCGTCGCCCACGCCGAAGTAGGCATGGCGATCATCGACCGCTCCGCCCCACTGGCCGCCGCGCCCGCTCCCCTGGCCGATGCGATGCTGCCAGACCAGGGTCCCCTGCTTATCCGGATCGAGGGCGTAGGTCATCCCTGATTTCTGCGGCAGCACCAGGAGATCGCGCCCATCGACCGTCGCCAGCGCCGGCGACGCGGCGAAGTCGTAGTCGGGCCCGAGCGCAGGCGGGCAGTTCGGATTGTCGGTGTTCGTCGCGCGGCAGCCGAGCGTCCAGGAGTCGTTCGCCAGCAACTGGCGCACCCATCGCACTTTCCCACTCTGGAGATCCAGCGCAAGAACGGCGTCGGTCATCGGCTGCGGCGGATCGGCGTAGCCATTGCCAGTGCTCACATACACGGCGCCGCGCCGCGGATCGATGGTCGGGGCAGACCAGATTCCGCCGCCTGCAGGTCCCCACAGTCGTTTGCCGCGCGCGTTGGTGCCGCGCGGCTGTTTCTCGGCGACCGTGTAGGTCTTCCACACCAGGGCTCCGGTGCCAACATCGAGTGCCGACACACTTCCGCGGAAGGTGCAGCATTCGTACTCCGGCCGTCCACCTTGCACCTCTTCGTTGAGACCTTGCACGGGCACGAACACGCGACCGGCGTAGTAGGTCAGCGAGCCGGTGATCGCCGCGAAGGGATGATCGTCGACCTTGCGCACCCAGATGACCTTCCCGGTCGACGCGTCCAGCGCGTAGGCGTTGGCCCTCAGGTCGCCGAAGAGCACCGCCCACCCGTTTCCCGACGCCGAGGAGTACGGCGCGACGAGAAGCGCGGTGCGCACCGTCGCCTGGGCACGGACACTCCAGTAGGCGCAGCCCGTCTTCGGATCGAGGGCATGCACGTCACCGGTGTCGCTGGCGACGAAGAGCCGGTTGCCAACCAGCGCCGGCTGCGCGCGCGCCGAGGTCACGCCGGCAAAACCGAAGGCCCACTTCAGCTTCAGCTTCGGTAGATCCTTGGCGTTGAGGCCGCCATCCTTGGCGAATCGGGTATTACTTGGGCCGTTGCCCCACCCGTTCCATTCACCCGTGCCGGACGGACCGCGAAAGGGCGAGGTCGCGCTACACGCCGTGACCGACGATCCTGCGGCCGCGGCGGCGAGTGCCCGGCCTCCCAGGAACTCGGCGACCGCTCGACGCTCGGCGTCGCTGAGCGCCGCGGCCTGAATCCGCATCTTTCCGTTCAGCAGCGCATTCAGAATCGCTTCGGGTGTCTGCCGGCGCAGTGTGTCGATACTGGGACTTCTCGCCTGCTGGGCTGCGGCGGCATGACAGGTGGCGCAATTCGCCTGAAAGACGGCGGAGCCGTCCTGCGCAGCGGCCGCGCCTGAAACAGCGAGCACCAACCCGAAGACACGCGCGAAGACTCTCACGGCTGCGGCGAACTCTAGCTCAGGCCGGTGATCGAGGGAAGAAAACGTTCGTGCTGGCCTCCAGAACTGATAATTTACGGCTCGCGCGAAGCCGTAGATACTCCATCTGATGCGTTCCATCCTCGTCGGATCGGTGACTGCCGCCGCCGTCTTGCTGGGCCTGCCTGCATTGCGGCCGGTTCCGGTCACCGCGGCACAGGCCGGCGAGAATCCGCGGGCGTTCCTGCAGGCGTACTGCATCACCTGCCACTCCCAGCAGCTGAAGTCGCGCGGCTCGGTGCCGGTGGCGCTCGATACTCTCGACGCATCTGCCGTCGCGAACGACGCGAAGACCTGGGAGTTGGTCGTCCGGAAAATGCGGGCTGGTGTCATGCCGCCGGCCGGCATGAAGCGTCCCGACAAAGCGGCGCATGAGCAGTTCCTTACCTGGGTTGAAGGCGAGCTCGATCGCTCCGCGCGCGAGCGACCAAACCCTGGGCGCACCGAAGCATTCCACCGGCTCAACCGCACCGAGTACCGGAACGCCGTGCGCGACCTGCTGGATCTCGACGTCGACGTCAGCGGATGGCTGCCGCCCGACGACGCGAGCTACGGCTTCGACAACATCGCGGGCGTGCTCAAGATCTCTCCGACGCTGTTCGAGCGATATCTGTCGGCGGCGCAGAAGGTCAGCCGCAC
This sequence comes from Vicinamibacterales bacterium, assembly GCA_035557875.1. Classification (GTDB taxonomy): domain Bacteria; phylum Acidobacteriota; class Vicinamibacteria; order Vicinamibacterales; family UBA2999; genus DASYRM01. Next base: position 3,292 of record DATMDI010000259.1, on the reverse strand, counting down.
GGCGCTTGGCATCGCGCCGCCAACTCCCACGGTCGACTACTTCCGCGTCGCCGACGATCGCGCGCAGGAGCAGGAACTGCCCGGGCAGCTGTTCGGTACGCGCGGCGGCGCGGCGATCCGTTACACCTTCCCGATGGATGCGTGGTACACCGTCCGCGTCCAGCTCTCACGTGATCTGAACGAGCAGGTTCCGATCTACGTGGAGCCGCAGGATCTCGAGATCAGCATCGACGGCGAGCACGTCAAGGTGTTCACGCTGCCGGGTGCCGCGGCGCCTGCAGGTCCTCCGGCGAGCGAACCTGCGGCAGCGAGCGACGCCGGCGCGGCGCAACCCGCCGGGCGAGGACAGGGTCGCGGCGCCGGGGCGCGTACAGGCGGCGCGGGACGCGGCGGCGGCCGGCAGGGGCAGGAGGCGCGCAATCGCGCCGATCGCGACTGGGAAGTGCGCGTGCCGGTGAAGGCGGGATCGCACGTCGTGCAGGTGGCGTTCGCGAGGCAGAGTGATGCCGTCGCCGAAACCGCGCGACTGCCCTTCCTCCGCCCGTATCCAGCCGGCGTCAACATTGCCGAGACCCGTGGCGGTGCGTATCTCCGAAGCGTGGAGATCGCGGGCCCGTTCGATCCGACGGGCCCCGGCAACTCGCCAAGCCGGCAGCGCATCCTGATCTGCAGGCCAGGCGGCGGCGCGGGCGAAGAAGCATGCTCGATCCGTATCCTGACCGCGCTCGCGCGCCGCGCGTATCGCCGGCCGGTGACGGCAGCCGACGTGCGGCCGCTGATCAGGTTCTATCGTGACGGGCGCGCCGAAGGGAGTTTCGACCAGGGAATCGAGCGCGCGCTCAACCGGCTGCTCGTGAGTCCGGAGTTCCTGCTGCGCGTCGAAACAGAGCCGCCGCAGACGCCGTCCGGACGCGTGTATCGCATCAACGACGTCGCGCTGGCCTCGCGGCTGTCCTTCTTCCTCTGGAACAGCATTCCCGACGAAGAATTGCTCACGCTCGCGGAGCAGAAGCGGCTTCGCGACCCCGCGGTGCTCGACCGGCAGGTGCGGCGCATGATCGCCGACTCCCGGTTCGATTCGTTCGTCGAGAGCTTTGCCGGGCAATGGCTGTTCCTCCGCAACCTGGCCGCCTCCGTCCCGGTGCAGCAGAACTTCCCCGACTTCGACGACACGCTGCGCCAGGCATTTCGTACCGAGACGGAGCTGTTCTTCGAGAGCGTGATTCGTGAGGACCGCAGCGCGCTCGACCTGCTGGGCGCCAACTACACGTTCCTCAACGAGCGTCTCGCCAGGCACTACGGCATTGCCGACGTCAAGGGGACACGCTTTCGCCGCGTGACACTCCCGCCGGACAGCCGCCGCGGCGGTCTGCTCGGTCAGGGCAGCATTCTCACGGTGACGTCCTATCCTGATCGCACATCACCGGTCGTGCGTGGAAAATGGATACTCGAAAACCTGCTCGGCACGCCGCCGCCTTCGCCTCCACCCGGTGTGCCGCCGCTCAAGCCCCCGAGCTTCGCGACGAAGGTTCTCTCCGTACGTGAGCGGATGGTCGATCATCGCCGCAACCCTTCATGCGCGGGCTGCCACGCGATGATGGACCCGCTCGGGCTGGCGCTCGAGAACTTCGACGCGGTTGGTAAGTGGCGCGCGCTGGACGAGTCCGGCGGTTCAATCGATGCGTCCGGATCGATGCCCGACGGGACGACATTCGATGGTGCGGACGGGTTGCGGCAGGCGCTGCTCGGATCCGATCGGTTCGTCATGACGCTCACGGAGAAACTGATGACGTACGCACTCGGCCGTGGCGTCGACTACTACGACGAACCCGCCATCCGCGGCATCGTCCGCACCGCGGCGCGCGATGACTTCCGCTTCGTGTCGCTCATTCGCGGCGTCGTTCAGAGCGTTCCGTTTCAGATGAGGACAGCGAAGTGAGGATCGTCACCAAACGGGCACTCCCGCGCCGAACTTTCCTTCGCGGCGCCGGCGTGGCGCTCGGGTTGCCGCTGCTCGACGCGATGGTGCCGGCGCTCTCGGCTCTCGCCGACACGCCTGCGGCGGTGGTGTCGCGGCTCGGCTTCATCTACATGCCGAATGGCGTGGCCAAGAACTCGTCAGGCCTCGACTACTGGACGCCGCTTACCGAAGGACGGAACTTCCAGATGTCGCAGATCCTGGCGCCGCTCGAGCCGTTTCGCGACCGGTTGCTGGTCGTGAGCGGTCTGGACCAGAACCAGGCGGAAGCGGGGAACGACGGAGCGAGCGGCGATCACACCCGCGGCACGAGCTCGTGGCTGACCGGCGTCTATCCTAAGCGCACCGAAGGGGCGGACGTTCGCAACGGCATCTCCGCCGATCAGATCGCGGCGCCGGTGCTCGGCAAGGACACGGCGCTTCCCTCGCTCGAGCTCGCGATTGATTTGAACTTCCTCGCGGGCCAGTGTGAGAACAGTTACAGCTGCGCGTACCTCAACACGCTCGCGTGGACATCGCCGACGACGCCGCTGCCGACCGAAAACAATCCGCGGGTCGTGTTCGAGCGGCTGTTCGGCGATGGCGGGACCGCGGAGCGGCGTGCCGCACAAGCGCAGCGTAACCGCAGCATCCTCGATTCGGTGCTCGAGGACTTCAATCGCCTGCAGCAGCGGCTCGGCCCCACCGATCGCGTGGCGGTCGATGAGTGGGTGGATTCCGTGCGCGAAGTCGAGCGGCGGATCTCGGGTGTCGAAAAGCGCAGCAACGAGGAGCTCCCGACGCTCGAGCGACCGACCGGCGTCCCCGAACGCTTCGACGAACACGTCAAGTTGATGTACGAGCTGCAGTGGCTGGCGTTTCGCGCCGATCTCACGCGCGTCGTCACCTTCATGCTCGGACGTGAGTTGAACTTCCGCACCTATCCGGAGATCGGCGTGACCGAAGGTCATCATGGCCTCTCGCATCACCAGGATCGTCCCGAGCAGATCGCCAAGTACGCGAAGGTCGGCGTCTATCAGGCGGAGCTGCTGGCGTGGTTCCTCGACAAGTTGCAGTCAACGCCCGAGGGTGACGGCACGCTGCTCGATCACTCGCTCTTCCTGTACGGCGCCGGCTTGAGCAATCCGAACACGCACGCGCACGTTGACCTGCCGCTCCTCGTCATCGGCGGACGCAGCCTCGGCATCGACGGTAATCGACACCTCGTAGTCCGCCGTCAGGTGCCGATGACGAACCTGCTGCTGACGCTCCTCGACAAAGCTGGCGTCCGCGCCGACACGCTCGGCGACAGCACCGGCCGGATGCCCGTCAGCG
>DATMDI010000258.1:0-3001 GCA_035557875.1 Vicinamibacterales bacterium | reverse complement strand
CTGAAACCGGCGCTCGACAAGCACCAGTTCGATGCCGCGTTCGGCGGCGCCCGGCGCGACGAGGAGAAGTCGCGCGCCAAGGAGCGCGTGTTCTCGGTCCGCTCGGCGCAGCACCGGTGGGATCCGAAGCAGCAGCGGCCGGAGCTGTGGCGCCTCTACAACGCGCGCATGCGCAAGGGTGAGAGCCTCCGCGTGTTTCCGCTGTCCAACTGGACCGAGCTCGACGTCTGGCAATACATCTACGCGGAGAACATCCCGCTCGTGCCGCTCTACTTCGCCAAGGAGCGGCCCGTTGTCGTCCGTGACGGCCAGCTGATCATGGTAGACGACGAGCGCATGCCGCTGCTGCCGGGCGAGACGCCGCAGATGCGGCGCGTCCGCTTCCGGACGCTCGGGTGCTATCCACTCACCGGCGCCATCGACAGCGACGCGGACACGCTCCCGGCCATCATCCAGGAAATGCTGCTGACGCGCGTCTCCGAGCGGCAGGGCCGCGTCATCGACAACGACCAGTCGGCGTCGATGGAGAAGAAGAAGGTCGAGGGCTACTTCTGATGGCGACGCGCCCGGTCGTCGCCGCGGAAGTCGAAGCCTATCTGAGCCGTCAGGAACGCAAGGAACTGCTGCGCTTCATCACGTGCGGCAGCGTGGACGACGGCAAGTCCACGCTCATCGGCCGCCTGCTCTTCGAGAGCAAGACACTCTTCGAGGACCAGCTGTCGGCGCTCGCCGTAGACTCGCGCAAGTCCGGCACCCGTGGCGACGACATCGATTTCGCGCTGCTCGTGGACGGGCTCTCGGCCGAGCGCGAGCAGGGCATCACCATCGACGTCGCCTACCGCTTCTTCTCGACCGAGCGGCGGAAGTACATCGTGGCCGACACGCCGGGCCACGAGCAGTACACACGGAACATGGTCACCGGCGCGTCCACGGCCGACCTGGCGATCATCCTGATCGACGCCCGCAAAGGCGTGCTGACCCAGACCCGAAGGCACAGCTATCTGGTGTCGCTGCTCGGCATCCGGCACCTGGTGCTCGCGGTGAACAAGATGGACCTCATGGAGTACTCCGAAGAGGTCTGCCGCCGCATCGAGGCCGACTACCAGGCATTCGCGACCCAGGTCGGTATCGACGACGTGGCCTGCATCCCGATCTCGGCGGTCAACGGCGACAACGTCTTCACGCGCAGCGAGCGGATGCCCTGGTACAACGGGCCATCGCTGATGGATCACCTCGAGTCGGTGCCGATTGCACAGGGGCCCGCGGGTGGGCCATTCCGGATGCCGGTGCAGTGGGTGAACCGGCCGAACCAGGACTTCCGCGGCTTCGCCGGTGTCGTCTCGAGCGGCCGGATTACCGTCGGCGACAGGATCGCGGCGCTCCCCTCTGGCCGGACCAGCACGGTCCGATCGATCGTCAACGGCTTCGACGAGACACCGCACGGCAGTGCCGGCCAGGCGATCACGGTCGTGCTGGCAGACGAGGTCGACGTGAGCCGCGGTGACGTGCTCGTCGCCGCCGATGCGCGTCCGGACGTGGCCGATCAGTTCGAGGCCACGCTGATCTGGATGGGCGAGCAGCCGATGCTGCCTGGGCGCTCGTATCTGCTGAAAACCAGTACCCAAACGGTGGCAGCGACGGTAGCGCCGCTCAAGTACAAGGTGAACGTCAACACGCTGGAACGCACTGCGGCAACGCGGCTGGAGCTGAACGACATCGGTGTGTGCGGCCTGGAGCTCTCCAAGCCGGTGGTCTTCGAGCCGTATCAGGAGAGCCGCGAGCTCGGCGGATTCATCCTCATCGACCGACTCACCAACGCCACCGTGGGGGCGGGACTCTTGCATTTCGCCCTGCGCCGCGCGCACAACGTGCACTGGCAGGCGCTCGACGTCGACAAGCGCGCGCGCGCCGCCCTGAAGGACCAGAAGGCGTCCGTGCTCTGGTTCACGGGCCTCTCGGGAGCCGGCAAGTCGACCATCGCCAATCTTCTCGATCGCCGGCTGATCGCGCTCGGCCGTCACACCTATCTCCTCGACGGCGACAACGTCCGCCACGGTTTGAACCGGGACCTCGGCTTCACCGAAGCCGACCGCGTCGAGAACATCCGGCGCGTGGCCGAGGTGGCCCGTCTGATGGCCGACGCCGGCCTCATCGTGCTGGTGTCGTTCATCTCCCCGTTTCGCGCGGAACGGCGGATGGCCCGCGCGCTGCTCGAAGCCGGCGAGTTCGTCGAGGTGTTCGTGGACACCCCATTGGCCGTGGCGGAAACCCGGGATCCAAAAGGGCTGTACAAGAAGGCGCGTCGCGGCGAGCTGAAGAACTTCACCGGCCTGGATTCGCCTTACGAACCCCCCGAGCAACCGGAGCTCCGCATCGATACCACCGTCCTCGAGCCTGAGGAAGCCACCGAAGAGATTCTTCAATTCATGGTCGCCGCCGGCCTGCTCGAATCCGCATGATGACCCGACCAGACGTGACCGCTCCCGCTCCCGGCTTTGCGGGCGCCGAACGCGCGCGGCTGCTCGACGAGGTTGCCAACCTCGTACGCGAGGCGCACGTCGAGATCATGCGCGCCTATGCCGGACCGGCCGAAGCGCAGCTCAAGGCCGATCAGTCACCGCTGACCCAGGCCGACCTCGCGTCGCATCGCGCGCTGACCGAGGGGCTCGCCCGGCTCACGCCCGCGCTTCCGGTGGTGTCCGAAGAAGGCCTGCTGCCGGATCCCGCGGTCCGGGCGCTGTGGCCTGCGTATTGGCTGATCGATCCACTCGACGGCACCAAGGAGTTTCTCGAGCGGAACGGCGAGTTCACCGTGAACGTCGCGCTCGTCGAACACAATCGGCCCACGCTCGGTGTGGTCGGCGTGCCGGCTCTGGACCAGCTGTTCGTCGGCGACGTGGCCCGCAGCCTGGCGCAGCACATCGCGGCGTCCGGCGGCGGCGCCCTGCGGGCACGGCCCTACGCCGGCGGCAGCCCGACGGTCGTCGCAAGCCGGCGTCAT
>DATMDI010000257.1:0-6344 GCA_035557875.1 Vicinamibacterales bacterium | reverse complement strand
CGGGAGCGGTCATCATTTCGGCCGACGAGAAGCTCACCTTCGAGCCGGTCGAGTCCGGGAGCTCGGTGGGCCGGCTCAAAGTGCCGGAACGCGAAGGCATCCTTCGCGCCATCGACGGCCAGCACCGGCTGCTGGCGCTGCACGCCGACCTCGAGAACATTCAGGGCGACGAGTTCACCGTGCCCGCCATCATTTTCGACCGGCTGCCCGAGGACCACATCGTCCAGATGTTCGTGACGATCAACGCCAAGCACACGCGGCTCAACGCATCGCACCTCGTCAGCCTGTCGGGCCGCCAGCTGTACCGGGACGAAGCTCTCGCCGCGGCGCACGACGTGGTCCGCGCGCTCAGCGAGCGCGAGGATTCGCCGCTCGCGGGCGAGATCAAGCTGCTCGGCGTGGGCCGCGGGCGTGTCGCCCAGGCGCCGCTGGCGCAGGAACTGAAGAAACTCTTTTCCAGCGACGCGTTCGGCAATCAGCGCAAGTCGCAGGCGTTCCTCGACGACTCGAAGCGCTTCTTCGTGAACTACTTCAAGCAGGTGTCGGTGGTCTTCGGCGCGGCCTGGAACGGACGGAAGTACAGCGTGCGCTCCGCGACAGCGTTGCGCTCGTTCATCCGTGTCGCGCCCGATGTCGTCCGCAAGCTCGACCAGATGCATGCCGACCGCAGCGACTTCCGCGCCATCGGCCGGGTGATCGCGCCGTGGGGACGCCGCATCGGCGATCAGCGGTTCGAGAGCGAGGGCGCGTGGAAGCGCACCGGCACCACCGTGGACACGCTGGCGAAGGAACTGAAGCTGGCGTTGGAGTATCCGGAGGGAGCGGCGTAGGCCCGCGAGGCTCCCGCCCGAAGACGACATGAGGCTGCGCCCTCGCGAGCGCAGAGTCCAATTGCCCGCCCTTCGGGCGGGCGGGACACCCCGTACAGAAATACAGGATGGGGTGCAAGCACCCCATCCTGAAATGCCGGCCTGGCTCCCCCCAGCATTTACGGCGCCCTGCCGTAAACCACAGACCGACGCCCTCCTAATAGGCAACCGGCATGCCGTCGAAAAACGCCCGAAATCTGGCCAAACTGCGCTCTGGCCGCTTGGCAGTCATGAGGGAAGAATTACAAGGGTGTCCGCTGCTCGACAGGTAGGAACTCGTGCGGATTGACCTGAACGCGGACGTCGGAGAGTCGTACGGCGCCTACGGCTACGGGGACGACGAGGGCGTGATGCCGTTCGTTTCGTCAGCCAATATCGCGTGTGGGTTCCATGCCGGGGACCCGGGTGTGATGCGGAGCACCGTCCGGCTGGCCCGGCGGCACGGCGTCGCGATTGGCGCCCACCCGGGCTTCCAGGATCTGTCGGGATTTGGACGGCGTGAGATGCATCTCAGCCCGGCCGAGGTGGAGAACCTTGTCGCCTACCAGGTGGGCGCGCTGACAGGCATCGCCGCTGCCGAGGGGATCAAGCTCAGCCACGTGAAGCCGCACGGCGCGCTGTACAACATGGCCGCCCGCGATGCGGCGATGGCCGGCGCCATCGCGCGGGGCGTCCGGGCGGTGGACGCCTCGCTGGTGCTGTTTGCGCTCTCGGGGTCGCAGCTCATTGACGCGGGAGAGGTCGCCGGACTCCGCGTCGCATCGGAGGCGTTTCCCGACCGCGGCTATGGCGCCGACGGCAGTCTCATGCCGCGGAGTGCGGCAGGCGCCGTGGTGACGAGCCCCGAACGGGTGGCTGCTCGCGCCGTGGCCATGGCAGCCGGTACGGTGACCACCGCCGCCGGCCAGATCGTTGCCGTCCGGGCTGACACGTTGTGTATCCATGGCGATACGCCGGGAGCCGCGGCGATCGCCCGCGCCGTGCGTGAGGCGCTCGGCGCCGCGGGCATCGAAGTCGGCCCACCCTGATCGCACGGGGAGACGAGCGATGTCGAGGCCGCTTGGGGCGCCGCTTTGCTCCTGATTCCGGCCGCGGCTGGCGCGCCAGCCCCGCCGAATGAGTCAGCGGGAAATCGCGGCGCTGGCGCGGTCGTCGGCCGCGAGGGCACGCCGCAGGATCTTGCCGACCATCGTCTTGGGCAACTCGGTGCGGAACTCCACGCGGCCCGGCACCTTGTAGGGCGCCAGACGCTGGCGGCAGTACGCCCGCACCTCGTCCTCGGTGGCCTTCTCGCCCGGCTTGAGTACCACCCAGGCCTTCGCGACCTCGCCCTTCACGGGATCGGGCACGCCGGCGACGCCGACCTCGAGCACCGCCGGGTGCGCCGAGATCACTTCTTCGATCTCGCGCGGCCACACCTGGAAGCCGCTGGTCTTGATCAGGTCCTTCTTGCGGTCCACGATGAAGACGAAGCCGTCGTCGTCCATGTAGCCGAGGTCGCCGGTGTGCACCCACGTCTCGCCGTCGTGCTGGCGCAGTGTCTCGGCGGTCTCGAGCGGGTTGTTCCAGTACTCGGACATGAACTGCGGCGCCCGCAGAATCATCTCGCCGACCTCGCCGGCCGGCATCGGCGTGGTGCCGGTGTCGGCATCCACGATGCGCAACTGCACGTCGGAGATCGGCACGCCGATCGAGCCGATCTTGTTGGTGCCCTTCACCGGGTTGACGCAGCACGCCATCATGCCTTCCGTCAGCGAGTAGCCTTCGACCAACCGCGCGCCGGTCGCGGCCTCGAACTGCTTCTTGGTTTCGGCCATCAGCGCCGATGCGCCCGAGAAACACAGCTTGATCGAGCTCAGATCGACCTTGCCCGCCCGCACGTCCGGATGGTTGAGGATGGCGGTGTAGAGTGTCGGCACGCCGTTGAAGAACGCCGGCTTCACGCGCTTGATCGTCGCCAAAACGTCGGCGATGTCGCGCGGGTTCGGCACCAGCGACAACGGGTTGGGGCCGACGAACGCCATCGGCTGCACGCCGACGTTCGCGTAGACGTGGAAGAGCGGCAGCGGCAGCATGATGTTGTCCACCCACGGCTCCTGGGCGGACTTGGTCCATTCATGGAGCTGCAGCCCCGCGGCGACGTAGTGGCGATGCAGGCCGACCACGCCCTTGGGCGTGCCGGTCGTGCCGCCGCTCGACAGGATCACCGCGCGATCGTCCGGCGTCACCTCCACCGACGGCCGCTGGCCCAGGTGCTGCCGCACCATTGTCCTCATCCACGGATCGCCGGCCTGCGGCGTGATGCGGTGCCCGTCCTTCTTCTCTTTCAGCAGCGTGAAGAGCAGCCGCAGCTGGGCCGGCAGGTACTCCTTGATCGAGGTCGGGATGACGTGGCGCACCCCGGTGCGCCCCTGCACGTGCTTGACGCGCTCGTAGAACGGTGTCAGCACCACCGCCAGGCTCGACCGCGTGCTGTCGAGCGCCTGTTCCAGTTCGCGCTCGCTATAGGTCGGATTGAGCGCGACGACGATGCCGCCAGCCTTCCAGATGCCGAACTCCGCGACCAGGAACTGCGGGCAGTTGGGCAGCAGCAGCGCCACGCGGTCGCCCTTGCGCACGCCCATCGCCACCAGCGCCGCTCCGAACGCGTCGCTCTCCGCCTCGAGCCGCCCGTACGAAACCGTTGCACCCTTGAAGAGCAACGCCGGCTTGTTGCCGTGCTCCGCCGCCAGCGCGCGCAGATAGTCGAGCAGCGTCTTGTCCGGATACGGTCCGAGAGACGGCCGGACGTCGGCGTCGTATTGCTTGATCCAAGGGTCCATGCGGGGGCCATTGTAGCGGGGACGGGTGGGACAGGTGGGACGGGTGGGACAGGTGAGCCCGTTGGCGCACCGTCAGTCACGGCGGCTCGCGTTGTCCAGGCTTTGGATCAACCCACTCAGGGGCGCGGCTGTTTTCCGCACCTCCGTTTCGAGCTCGCTGCACTGCTCGGCCGACAGGTACCCGAGGCGTCGTGCGGCGTGGATGCAATAGCCGGCTTCCGCCAATGAGGCGGAGGCGATATGCAGGAAATGCAACCTGTCGCGCTGAGTCCGTCGGCCGAAACCTTCAACGATGTTGGCGACGACCGAGTACGCAGCCCGGCGTACTTGCGAGCCGAGTTCGTAGCGCTCATGTGCCGGAAATTTCAGGGATACGAGATGGATCTTGATGAAGAGATCGTCGGCCCGCTGCCAGGCGATCAAGCGATGGTGATGAAGGGGCGCATTCTGAGGCATGTCGTCGCAAAGGCAACGACCATGCCCACCCGTCTCACCTGTCTCACCCGTCCTACCTGTCCAGGAGCATCTTGAGGAGCGCCTTCTGCGTATGCAGCCGGTTCTCCGCCTGGTCGAACACGACTGAAGCGGGCGACTCGAGGACCTCGGCGGTCACTTCCTCGCCGCGGTGCGCGGGCAGGCAGTGCATGAAGAGCGCCTCGGGAGCGGCCAGATCCATGAGCGCGCGGTTCACCTGATACGGCGCGAAGACCACCTTGCGATCCTCGGCCTCGCCTTCCTCGCCCATCGAGGCCCAGACGTCGGTGTACACGGCGTCGGCACCGCGTGCGGCGTCCCGCGGATCGACGCAGCGATCGACGGTGCCGCCTTCGGCGGCCACCGCGCGCGCACGGCTGATGATCCGGTCGGGCAGCTCGTAGCCGTGCGGTGACGCCACGCGCACCCGCGCACCGAGCATCACCGACGCCTGCACCAGCGAAGTGGCGACGTTGTTGCCGTCGCCGACGTAGGCCACCGTCCGGCCGCGCAGGTGGCCCCACCGCTCGCTCATCGTCATCACGTCGGCGAGTGCCTGACAGGGGTGCTCTTCGTCCGTCAACGCGTTCACGACCGAGAGACACTTGCCCGCGGCCGCCAGCGCGAGCGCCTTTTCCTGCCCGAACGTGCGCAGCACCAGCGCGTGGACCCAGCGTTCGAGGTTGCGGGCGATGTCTTCGAGCGGTTCGCGCACGCCTTCGGCGAACTCCGCGGGGAGATGGAGCGTATGCGCGCCGAGCTCGCGCACGGCAATCTCGAACGTGGAGCGCGTGCGCAGCGACGGCTTCTCGAAGAGCAGGGCGACGTGCTTGCCGGCGAGCGCGGACGCCGTCGGCGCATCGGGCCCGAGCCGGCGGTCTGCCTTCATCTGGCGGGCCAGCACCAGCAGCCGGCCGAGCCCGGCGTGATCGAGATCGAGGATGGAGAGAAAATCCTTGGCCCTGGCGGCCGGCGGGGGAATGGTGTCCATCGCCGCTAGGTGCGGTACTCGCCGTTGATCTTCACGTACTCGGCGCTCAGATCGCAGGTCCATACGGTAGCGTCGCCGCCGCCACCGGTGCCCAGCTGCACGTCGATCGACACGTTGGTCTGTTTCATGTGCTCGGCCGCCTGGGGCGCATTGCCGTCGTGCGGCAGCCCGTTCTCGAAGAGCAGGATGCCGCCAACCCGGACGGTGGCCCGATCGACCTCGAAGGCGGCGCCCGACCGCCCGGCTGCGGCAACGATGCGCCCCCAGTTCGGGTCGGCGCCGTGCACCGCCGTCTTCACCAGCGGCGAGTTGGCGATGGTCTTGGCGACGCGGCGTGCGTCGGCCACCGAGCGCGCGTCACGCACGGCGATGGTGATCAGCTTGGTCGCGCCCTCGCCGCCGCGGACGATGCCGAGCGCCAGCTCGCGCGACACTTCGTACAGGCCGGCCACGAGCGCGGGGTAGAGATCCTCGTCGATCTCCACGCCGCTCGCCCCGGACGCCAGTGCGAAGACGCAGTCGTTGGTCGAGCATTCGCCGTCCACGGTGATGGCGTTGAACGTGTCGTCGGCCGACGCCCGCAGCGCCTGCTGCAACACCGCCGGCTCGACCTTCGCGTCGGTGGTGAGAAAGCCGAGCATGGTCGCCAGGTTCGGCTCGATCATGCCCGAGCCCTTGGCCGTGCCGCCCACCGTGAAGGTTCCGCGCGGTGTCTTCACCGTGACGGCGTGCTCCTTGGGAAACGGGTCGGTGGTCATGATCGCGCGGGCCATCACGCCACCGTGTCCGCGATCCAGGTTCGCCGCCGACTGGCGGATGCCCGGCACCACCTTGTCCATCTTGAGGCCGACGCCGATCACCCCGGTTGACGCCACCAGCACCTGCTCGACTGGGCAGCCCAGCGCCGCCGCCACCTCCACCGTCATCTGGCGGGCGTTGAGGAGGCCCTCCTCGCCGGTGCAGGCGTTGGCGCAGCCGCTGTTGACCACCACGGCGCGGGCGCGGCCGAGGCTGACGTCGAGATGCCGCTTCGACACCGTGACCGGCGCGGCCTGGGCCAGATTGGTGGTGAACAGGCCGGCGGCCGCCGCCGGCTCGTGCGCCGCGAGCACGCACAGGTCGAGCGCGCCCGGCTTGGCCTTGATGCCGCAGTGCAGTCCCGCGGCGGTGAAGCCTTCGGGCGCGGTC
>DATMDI010000256.1:0-2205 GCA_035557875.1 Vicinamibacterales bacterium | reverse complement strand
CGAGGTGAGCGGTGAGGCTCTTGGCGAACACGATCACCGCGCGGGTGTTGTCAATCCAGAGGCCGACTTGCGTGGAAGCCATACCGCGGACCATTCAAGCGCCGTACCGGCCCTGTTGAGCACCCGCGGACCCGTTGAACGCATCAGTCGGCGCGAACCAGCCGGAGAATAGCGGCGCAACTGATACGATCGACGCTTGGACGACAGTCAGATCTACGCCACCATCGGCGAGGACGGTTTTCACCGCCTCGTCGCGCTGTTCTACCGTCAAGTCCCGGCCGACGACATCCTCGGACCCATGTATCCCAAGGCTGACCTGGCCGCGGCCGAAGAGCGGCTGCGCGACTTCCTCGTGGGGCGGTTCGGCGGCCCGACGCGGTACATCGAGCAGCGCGGGCACCCCAGGCTCCGCATGCGTCACGCTCCCTTCCCCATCGGACCCGAGGCGCGCGACCGCTGGATGGAGTTGATGGGCAGGGCCCTCGACGCGGCTCACCTGCCGCCCGACATCACCGCGTTCCTGCGCGACTTCTTCGACGCCGTCGCGACGATGATGGTGAACCGCGGAGATGAGGGCAGGTAGGTCGGGTGGGTCAGGTAGGTCTGGTGGGGAAACCCCAGAGCCTGCCGACGAGGCCAGACGAAGCGCTGCGGCATTGATCTGACGTCCTGCCCCACCCGGCCCATCCGGCCCACCTGACCTACCCGACCTACCCAACCCACCTGCCCAACTGGGCGATGCCAAGCCTCGTGCATCGCCGTACGCTGGGCGGCATGCTGACTCAGATTTCCAATCAGATGGCCGACGCGGTGGCGGCTGCGGCGCCGTCGGTGGTCCAGGTCCACGGGCGCCGGCGGCCGGCCAGCGGCCTGGTCTACGCCGACGGGATCGTGGTGACGACGATGCGCGCGGTCGGGCGCGAAGACGGGCTGCGGGTGCGGACCCACGCGGGCGACGTGCTCGAAGCGACGCTCGCCGGGTGGGATCCAACGACCAGCCTCGCCGTGTTGCGGGTGCCCGGGCTCGCCGCACCGTCGCTCAGGCTGTCGTCATCGCCGGCGCGCGTCGGGCACATCGCCCTTGCCGTGGCGAGGTCGTGGAGCAATGCAGTGACCGCCACCGCCGGCGTGGTGGCGGTGATCGGCGGGCCGCTGCCGACTGGCCGGCGCCGGGCCATCGACCAGGTGATCCGGACGACCGCCCCGATGCACGACGGCTTCTCCGGCGGCGCCTTCCTCGACACCGAGGGCGGCCTGCTCGGCCTGACGACGGCGGCGGCCATTCGCGGCCTCGGCGTCGTGATTCCCGCCGACATCGTCTGGAAGACCGTGGCCCACGTGCTCGAACACGGCGGTTCCGCCAAGGGGTATCTGGGCATCGTCGGCCAGCCTGTGCGGCTGCCGGAGGCGCAGGCGAGGGCCGGCGGCCACGAGTCCGCGCTGCTCGTCGCCAACCTGGCGGACGATGGACCGGCCGCCAAGGCGGGCGTGCTGATCGGCGACCTGCTGCTGGCGCTCGACGGCACAGCGGTGACATCGCCCGAGGATCTGCTCGATCTGCTCACCGGCGCCCGCGTCGGCCAGTCTGCCGCGCTGCAGTTGCTACGCGGAGGTACACCGCTTGACCTCCGCGTGACAATCGGCGAAAGACCCGCGGCGTAGGCTCCCGGCTCCCGGCTCTGGGCCTGACTGCTCACGAAGAACCTTCGGAGGGTCCGCGCCCTTGTTACGAGCGTCAGAGAGCGTCACGCCCGTAGCCGGGAGCCGGGAGCCGGGAGCCTGATGTAGGCTATGTGGCTTCGGAGGGCCCATGGCCAAGGTGTCTGTGACCGTCAACGGCAAGGTGCGCACGGCCGACGTCGAGCCGCGCACGCTGCTGGTTCATTTCCTGCGCGAAAGCCTCAACCTCACCGGCACGCACATCGGCTGCGACACCAGCCAGTGCGGCGCGTGTACGGTGCTCGTGGACGGCCGCAGCGCCAAGTCGTGCACCATCTTCGCCGTGCAAGCCGACGGCTCGGCGGTGACGACGATCGAAGGGCTCGCCAAGGACGGCCAGCTGCATCCGCTGCAGCAGGGCTTCTGGGAAGAGCACGGCCTGCAGTGCGGCTACTGCACGCCGGGCATGATCATGTCGGCCACCAACCTGCTGGCTGACAACCCCGCCCCGTCGGAACAGGAGATTCGCGAGGGCATCTCCGGCAA
>DATMDI010000255.1:0-10238 GCA_035557875.1 Vicinamibacterales bacterium | reverse complement strand
CCACCCTGTTCATCGGCGACGGTGCGGCAGCGCATCGGGACGCGATCCGCGCCGCCCTGGGACCGTCCGCGGAACTGCCCGAGACGCTCGAGCCTGCGCTCGCGGGCATCATCGGCCGCATGGCGCTCGCGGAGGTGCGCGCGGGGCAGCGCCCGGGCCCCGCCGATATCCAGGCGCTGTATGTCCGCCGTCCCGACGTCGAGATCGCACGAGAGGCCCATGGTCCTTCCTGAGAACGACGGCTGCCGCGTGGAGCCGTATGCCGGCGAGGACGATCTCGAGGGGATTCTCGCGGTGGAGGCGGCCTCGTTCACCAATCCCTGGACCCGGGCGATGTACGAGTGGGAGCTGCAGAATCGTTCGGTCTGCCACATCCTCGTCGTTCGCACGCCCGACTGCCGCGTAGCCGGGTTCTGCTCCTTCTGGCTGGTCGTGGACGAAATTCACATCAACAACGTCGCCGTGCTACCCGCGTACCGCGGCCGCGGGCTGGGCACGCGGCTCATGCGCCGCGTCCTTACCGAGGGGCTGCGACTCGGCGCCGACCGGGCCACGCTCGAAGTCCGCGCGTCGAACGAGAGCGCCCGCAAATTCTATGAAGGGCTCGGATTCCGTGGCACCGCAGTGCGCAAGCACTACTACACGAACCCCGTAGAGGACGCCCTGATCCTCTGGCGTGAGCCCAGCCGTGCAACCGGAACCCTCACGGGAACAGGGGATTGAGCCCCTACGACGCTTGTGTTACCTTGCCCGTGGCAGTACGCGTCATTCGTCCCCGAAAGGAGGGTACGACCATGAACATCGCGGAAGCGCAGGAGGTCAAGCACTTCCTGCTGCAGAGCCACGATCAGTACCGTGAACTGGCCGAACGGCACCACGTTCTCGACCATCGCCTCCACGAACTCAACGAACGATCCCACCTCTCCGAATCCGAGCAAGTCGAAGAATCCACCCTCAAGAAGCGCAAGCTGGCCCTCAAGGACCGAATGGAACAGATCGTCCTCGAGTGGGCGCGCGACCATCAAGCAACGACATCGTGACGCTCCAGGCGGGGCGGCGACCCGTCAGCGTGGCTGCCCACGGCGGCCGCTTCGTACGGGACAATGAGCCGGACCTCGCCAGATGCGTATCGACCCGGCCGGTTGGCCGTTCATAGGAATCGGACTCGGTGTGGCGGCCCTCGTGGCCGTGCTGGCCGGGAGCGCCTGGGGCATCGCCGCTCTGGTGCTTCCGGCTTTTTTCGTGTTCTTCTTCCGGGACCCGGAGCGCGACGTGCAAGCCGCGCCCGACGACGTGGTCTCGCCGGCCGACGGCCGCGTGATGGTGGCGGGCGAGGCGACCGGACGCTTTGCAACGGGCGGCTGGCAGCAGATTACGATTTTCCTGTCGCCCATGGACGTGCACGTCAACCGCATGCCGGTATCAGGCCGCGTCACCTCGGTGAAGTACCACCCGGGAAAGTTTCTGCCTGCCTACCGGCCTGACGCCGGGGACCTGAACGAGCACACCGAGGTCACGCTGGAACACGGCGGGAAGACGATCATCGTGCGGCAGATCGTCGGCGTCCTGGCGCGGCGCATCGTCTGCCGGGTCCGGCAGGATGACGTGGTCGAGGCCGGCGCGCGCTTCGGCGTCATGAAGTTCGGATCGCGCATGGACGTCTTCTTGCCGCAGGGCAGCGCGATTCAGGTGAAAGTGGGCGACCGGGTTCAGGCGGGCGTTACCATCATTGCGACCCTGCCGCCGGCGCCGGCGTCGTCTGGAGGATCACGGCCATGAGCGAGCCTCTCGAATCGCGACGTTTTTCGGTGCTGCGCCCGCTGCGCACGGCGTCGTCCACGCGCCGCGGCGCCCGCCGCGGCGCCTATCTGCTGCCGAGCGCGTTCACGATGGCGAACATGTTCTGCGGCTACGCCTGCATCGTTCACGCGATGCACGGCGAGTTCCACACCGCCGCAGCCTTCATCGGCGTCGCCATCGTCCTCGACATGCTCGACGGACGGATCGCGCGGATGACCGGTACCACCAGCGCCTTTGGCCTCGAGTTCGACTCGCTGGCCGACGTGGTGTCGTTCGGCGTCGCGCCCGCCGTGCTTTCGTTCGCGTGGGGGCTGCAGCCGCTCGGGCGGATCGGGTGGGCGGCCGGGTTTCTGTTCGTGGCCGCCGCGGCCGTCAGGCTGGCGCGCTTCAACATCCAGTCGGGCGGCACCCAGGACAAGCGTTACTTCGTCGGCATGCCCAGCCCGCCGGCGGCCGGCGTGCCCGCCGCCACCGTGTTCATGTTCCCGTCGGGGTTGACCGGGCCCTGGGAGGCCGCGGCGGTGCTGGCGATGGTCATCGTGCCGGCGTTGTTGATGGTGAGCACGATCCGCTTCCGCAGCTTCAAGACCATCGACCTGCAGTCGCGCCGGAGCTCGCCGAAGCTGCTGCTGATCGCGCTCGGGCTGGCCGCGCTCGCGGCGCGGCCCGAAGAGGTGCTGCTGGTGGCCGCTTATACGTACCTGGCGTCAGGCTTCATCGGCCTGGCTTGGACGCGCCTGCGCCGCCGGCCCGCGCCGCCCGTGGCACCCGCGCCGCCAGCCTAGCGGCTGAGCCGTCAGTCCCGACGTTCGGGCAGCCGCACCGTCACCGTGGTGCCCTGATCGCGGCGGCTCTCGATGGCGATCGTGCCGCCATTCAACTCGACATTCCGCTTCGCGATCGGCAACCCGAGCCCTGTGCCGGTCCCCTTCGTGGAGAAGTAGGGCTCGAACGCGCGCGCGAGTGCCTCAGGGTCCATGCCGCCGCCGCTGTCCGAGACCCGGACGGCGACGAATCCGTCCTCGGCCGCGGCGCTCACCGTCAGCACGCCGGGTCCGGGCATCGCGTGCAGGGCGTTCTCGACGATGTTGGTCAGCGAACGGCCGACGAGCGCGCGATCCACGAGCACCGGCGGCAGCGACTCGGGCGTGTCGACCCGGATGTCGATACGCCCGCCGAGGCCGGAGCGGTAGGGGTTGACGATGTCGCGCACCAGATCCGGCACGCGCACCAGGCTCGGCCGCGCCGTGGGAGACGAGGCGAAGTTCGAGAACTCGGACGAAATCTGTCGCAGCAGGTGCACTTGCGTGAGGATGGTCTCGACACACTCCTTGAGCACCGGTCCGAGGGGTTCGCCGCGATCGGCGTGCACGCGCCGGAGGTGCTCGGCGTTGAGCTGGATCGGGGTGAGCGGATTCTTGATCTCGTGCGCCACCTGCCGCGCCATTTCGGCCCACGCTTCGAGGCGGTTGGTGCGTTCGAGCTCGGTCCGCTGCCGCTGCAGCTCCGACGCCATCCGGTTGAAGTCTTCGACCAGACGCCGCAGTTCGTCGGACGACGTGACGGCGACGTGGACGTTGAAGTCGCCGCGCGCGATGCGGGCGGTGGCACGGGTGAGGCGGCTCACCGGGTCGGCGATCCGCTCGGCCATCGTGTAGCCGAGCCCGGCGCCGCCGAGCATGAAGAGCAAGGCCGCCAGCAGCACGCGCCGATCCAGCGCGTCGATCTGGGCGTCGATCTCGCGCTGCTGCGAGGTGAGCGGCACGGTGAGGAGCGCTTCGGCGGTGCGGACGATCACCGGGGCCGCCGCCAGCAAGTACTCGAAGTCGCCGATCCGTTCCCGTGCCACCGCCGACGCTTCGCGCCGCAGGGCGAGCGCCCGGTAGACGTCGGCGTTGGCGCGGGTCGGCAGCAGGCCCGAGGCAAAGAGGTTGCGCTCGCTCGTGGCCACCAGCCGTGCGCCCGCGAAAATGTTGGCGTCCTCGCCGATCAGCCGCGAGACCCAGACCATCAGGTTGTCGTCCACGCCCGAGCCCTGCAGCAGGGCGCTGCGCTCGACCAGGTCCTCGACCACCCGGGTGGCCGCGGCCGCGGTCCGCTGGGCTTCGGCTTCGACGTTCGACCGCATCTCGTTGGCGACGAAGTTACGGGTGACGATCGCCAGCAGCACCACCGGCACGAAGACGGCAGCGACGAAGGCGAGGAACAGCTTGCGATAGAAGCTGGCCCGTACCTCGCGGAGGAGCGAGCGGCCCGTGCCGCGCCGGTGCGCCGCGATGAGAAACAGGGACCGGCCCACGAGCAGCAGCACGTAGGTAAGCACGGCGATGACCGTCAACTCGGCGACGTTGAAGAAGTGGCCGAAGGCGCTGACCGTCGGAAACCCCAGGGCGTAGATGCCGCCGCGGTCATTGAGCAGGTAGACGTCGAACTCTTCCGTGCCGCGGCGGAGGCGGGCCCAGACCGGATCGCGCGACTGCTCGACGCGAGCGAAGACCGGGTCGTCGAGCGGCCAGGCCGGCCCGCGCGAGGAGTACAACGGCGTGCGGCTCCAGCCGTAGACCGCATATTCGACCTCCTCGCCCGCCTGGCCGGCGGTCCCGAGGAGGTCAGTCGTCTGCAACACCTGCACGTAGGGCGTCCGTGAGGAAGTGAACGGCAGGTTCTCGTAGTCGAGCACCGCGTGCACCACGATCGAGCCGACGATCGTGCCGGGCGACGCACCCACACAGATGGCCCTCCCGGCGTGCAGCACGCGGCGCTCTTCCGCGAAGAAAGGCGATACCTCTTCGGCGACGTCCCAGCTGCAGGTCCGCGCGTCCGATGGCGGCGCCGCGCTGAGGTCTTCGGGCAGGTTGAACGCGAAGCGGCTCACCAGCGCGCCCTCGCGCCCGTAGACCTCGACCGATGACGTCACGGGATAGCGGGCGAGCGAGGTCGCCTGCCAGATCTGGAAGGCGCGATCGGTCGTCGCGTCGGAGGCTCGCGCCGGCGCCGCGGCGACCAGATCGGCGAGGCCTGGAATCTGATCGATCTGCGCCAGACTCTCCTGGAGCTGCGCCTGTACTGTGGCCCGCTGGCTGAGCGCCACCGGCGCGTAGCGCGCTTCGATGAGACGCGACTTCGCCTGCCAGGCGAGGTGGAACATGGTCGGGTAGAACGCCACCGCCGGAACCACCAGGCCCAGCGCCAGCAGGATCAGGCGAAACGCCTGCGAGCCGTGGCGGTAACGGGCCCGCAGCGGCCGCACCGACAGTGCGACGGCGATGGCCGCGGCCAGCGCCGCCAACTGCGGCATCTGCTCACCGGCGTCCACTCCCGTCGCGCCGTTCCACGCGACCAGCGGCAGGACCCAGCACGCGATGGTGAACCCGTGGCCGTACCAACGGCGGCGAAGCCGCCAGGGGGCGCGGCCCGCGCGCAGGAGCAGCACGATGACGCCTACCGCTGCCGCGTGCGCGGCAACCAGCCCGACCTGCAGCGCGATCGCGGCGCTGTTCCAGGGCGGCAGCGAGAAGCGCAGGAGATCGAGTGTGGACTCGGCCACTGTGTCGCGCAGCAGCGCCGTGTGCGCGAGCAGGACGACCGCTGCACCGGCGCCAGCCACCGCCTGCGCCGCCGCGTAGCGCAGCAGCGCTCCGAGGTCGTCCACCGCGCGGCGCCGTCGCAGCCGGGGTCGTCCGCCGTGCACCGCGGCAAACAGCACCGCGACCAGGCTGCCGAGGAGGAAGGCCGAGAACAGGAAATCGAGCGGCGACGACAGGAACGGTCTCGCGAGCGTCGAGGCGTAGGCCTCGCCGGTGACGAGCGCCCACGTGGACCAGCGGCCGGCCGGTGCGATCTCGAGGACCAGGCGGGCACCGACGAGCAGCCCGGCGAGGATCGCGGTGGCGACGGCTCGTTTGCGCCACGGCGCGGCCTGCCGCCAGTCGAGAATGGGGCCGGCAAGCAGGAGCACCCAGACGGCGAGCACCGTCAGGGTGATTGTCTGCAACGCCGCATACCAGTGGGTGCGGGTCGCGGCGAGATCGACGGGGCTGACGCTGGCGCTCAGCAGCCGCTGACCGGTCGGAGCCAGGATGTCGAACGACGCCGGGTCGGCGCCGCTGGTCTGCTCGAATGGCAGCGCCAGCGCGGCAGGGGCCAGACTGGTGTCGAGGTGGTATCCCTCGGTGGCGCCCTGCAGCGTCGCTGCGGCCCGCCCGCGCCCCGAGACGTCGAGATCCCGCTCGGCCGAGACCAGGCCGATGCGCGTCGTGCCCTCCAGTACCGGCACCACGTAGACAAGGCGTAAGCCGAGCGCGCCCTCGATGATGAACCACGACTCGCCGTCCTGTGTGCGATCCGGCGGCAGTTCCGACGGCCGCCCGGCCCAGGCCAGCGGTTGACCGCTCGCGGAGTAGACGCTCAGCGAAACCTCGCCGTCGGGCGCGGCCGTCGCCGCGAGGCGCTCGAACAGGGCGCGCGTGGCTGCCAGGTCTTCGTCGAGCGCCGCGCGCACCGGCGCCGGCGCGACGAAGGCCCGTGCCTCACGCTCGAGCGTATCGGTGAGCTCGGCAAACGAGGCGTGCACCTCGGCCACGATGCGGCGGCGCATGGCGTCGTCATCGCGGCCGAGCAGCCGGTATCCCGCCACGAGACCGGTGGCATACACGGCGGCGGTGCAGACCAATCCCCAGGCCAGGAGGCGCGTCACCGCCCGCCAGGGGAACGGGGCAGGCACGGTGCGCTCGTCAGGCACGCCTCATTGTAGGCAGAGTGGGCGAAGGGGGAAGTCCGCGTCGTGAGAACATGGGGACGTGACGCTGTTCTTCACCGCCAGGCGTGCGCTGAAGCGCGGTGGGCTGGTGGCCGCGGCGAACTGGCCCGTCATCCTGATTCAGGCGTCGGCCGACGCGCTGTTCAAGCTCGTCGTCGCAGTGCCGTTCATCGGCGGCATCGTGCTCGTGGCGCTGATCGTTGGCGCCGAACCGGGGGCGCTTCTTCGCCTCGATCTGCGCGATCTCGCCACCACGATTCCGGCGCTGCTCCTGGCGCGGCCGGTCGCGCTCGCTTCGTTTGCAGCCGCAATGGCAGTGGCGGTCCTCGGCGGATCGCTGTTCACCTTCCTGGTGAAGGGCGGCACGGTGTCGCTTCTCGTGCGCGCCGAGCGCACGGCCGATGCCCTCGAGGAGCCGCCGCTGCAGCCGGCACGCGTTGCCACCGCCGCAGTGTTCTCGATCGAGGGCTTCATCGACGGCAGCCGGGCGCTGTTCCCCCGGTTCGTGCGCCTCGGCGGCGCGCTGATGATCGTGTACGTGCTTTCGGGCCTGGCGCTGCTGGCGACTGCGGTCATCGAAGGACCGGACGGCCTGCTGGTGACGGCGGCCGCGAGCATCCTGTTCGTGCTGTGGATTACCGCCGTGAACCTGCTTTACCTGCTGGCGCAGATCGTGATGGCGGCCGAAGGGTGCGGCGTCGGCATTGCCTGCCGCCGCGCGATCGGTTTCGGACGGCGCATGCCTCGCACGGTGCTCGGCGTCTGCGTCGTGACCCTGGGGCTGGTCGTGCTGGCGACCGCGGCCTCGCTCGTCGCCGCCACCGCGCTCGGACTCATCGGCTTCGTGCCGTTTGTCGGCCTCGCCGTGTTGCCTCTGCAACTCATGGCGTGGGTCCTGCGTGCCCTGGTGCTGCAGTACATCGCTCTCGCGTCCGTCGGCGCCTACTGCACGCTGTACCGCGGGCACGCGGCCGAGGGCGCCCGGGCCGCGGACGCCGTGGCAGTCCGGCCGATGGAGGCGAAAGCGGGCTGAGCCCGACCATGCGCGCTGAAAATCTCGATCGGTTCCTGTCGGCCACCGGCCGCGGGCTCCACGCCTCGGCGATCCGCCGCATGGGGACGGTGGCGGACCGCCGTGCGGACGTGATCTCGTTCGCAGCCGGCTATCCCGCCACCGAGCTTTTTCCGCTCGAGGAACTGCGGGCGATCGCCGCGGACGTCCTGCACGGCGACGGCCTGGCAATCCAATACGGGCCGACGCGCGGTCACGCGCCGCTGCTCGAGGCGCTGGCGGAGGAGATGGTGAAGCGATCCGTTGCGGCGGAGCCGCCGGATCTGCTGGTGACGACCGGTTCACAGCAGGGGCTCGATCTCGTCGCGCGCGTGCTGGTCGATCCCGGCGATACAGTGCTCGTGGAGTTGCCGACGTTCACCGGGGGAATCTCCGCGTTTGCCAACGCGCAGGCTCGGCTCGCCGGCGTGCGCGTGGGCGCTCAGGGCCTCGATCTCGACGACCTCGAAGGCGTGACCGCCAGCCTCCGCCGCGACGGCATCCGGCCCAAGCTGCTCTATGTGGTTCCCAATTTCCAGAACCCCACCGGTCGGCTGCTCTCACAGCCCGGCCGCCGCGGACTGCTCGAGTGGGCCGATCGCCACGATTGCCTGATCGTCGAAGACGATCCCTACGGCGCGCTCTACTTTGAAGGCGAGGTCGCACCGGACGCCGTCACGCCGATCAAGGCGGGCGACGCCTCCGGGCGCGTGATCTATTTGAGCTCGTTCTCCAAGACACTGGCGCCCGGCTTTCGCGTCGGGTGGATGGCCGCTGACGCGAGGCTCATCGAGCGGTTCGAAATCGCCAAGCAGGCCGCCGACCTGGCGTCCGGGACGCTCGACCAGCGCCTCGTGTGCGAGGCGATGCGGCGCGGCGTGCTCGATCGTCTGGCGCCACGGCTGCGCGCCCAGTACCGGTCGCGCCGCGACGCAATGACGGCAGCGCTGCGGGCGCGCCTCGACGGGCGCCTCACCTGGATCGAGCCGCACGGTGGGTTTTTCCTGTGGGCGACGCTGCCGCCCGGCGAGGACGACACCGCGTTGCTCGAGCGGGCGCTCGACGAGCGGCTGCTCTTCGTGACCGGGAGCGCCTTCTTCGTGGACGGTTCCGGCCACGACACCATCCGCCTCGCGTTCTCGGCGGTGTCCGAAGCGCTGATCGACGAAGGAGTGGCGCGGCTGGCGCAGGCGCTGGACCGCCGCCCGGTCGGCAGCGAGGCCAGTGACGGCTAACGGCCGGTCCCGGACGGCGCGGTGACGGGTGGGGCTGGCAGCCGTTCGCGCGCCAGCGCCTGGCCGGGAAGGGCGGCGAGCGGCTGCGGCGCAGCTTCGTTGAACTGCAGCGTCAGCGCCCGCAGGCCGTAGACGCGGCCGTCTCTCAGGATGACCACCATCGCCACCCGGCGCGGCGTCAGGACGTCGGTGACGAGCGGCGTGCCATAGACCTCGCCGGGCAGGGGGAGGGACCCCAACGGGGTGCCCGAGAGCGGGTCGAACGCCGAGAGTGTGGGGGACAGGCCGGTGACGAGCACGCTACCGTCGAGGGCGATGGGCCCCACGGGAGCCCGGGTGCCCGCGTCGCGCTTCCAGCGCTGGTGTCCATTGCCAGGATTGACGGCGCGGACGACGGCGTCGAGTGACGTGTAGAACACGGCTTTGGCGTCGGCGGCGGCGGCGGCGCCGGTGACGTGCCCCCCGGTCCGCCACGTCCAGCGTGGCTTCCCGTTCCTGGCATCGAGCGCGTAGAAGCGCTTGTCGGTGGACCCGACGTAGATGGAGTCCTTGACCACGAGCGGTGGGCTCGGCCGGCCGGTGATTGTCTGCGTCCACTCGGCATGGCCGTCGGCGAGCGCCAGCCGCGTGACGCGTCCGGTGTCGAAGACGACGAACAGGGCGCCGCCGGCAATGACGGCACCAACCGGATCACCGGCGTCGGGAAAGAGCTGCGTCCACTCCATGCGGCCGGACGCCGCGTCGAAGGCCTGCGCGAGGCCGCTGCCCAGGCCGATGATGCGAGACTCGGAGCGTACGAGGATGCGCAGGCTGCGCTCGGCGTGATTCGTCCAGCGCGTGGCGCCGGTGGCGGCGTCGAGCGCGTGGAGGTCGTCGCCCGTGGCCACGTACAGGGTACCTTCGGCAGGAAGGGGCGCGGCGCTCGCCGAGAGCGGCACCGACCAGAGCGTGCCACCGCGCTCCCAGTCGAGCGCGACGAGCGCATTCGAGGTGAGCGGCACGTACACGCGCATCGCGTCGCGCGCGGCCGGGGCGGCTGGCGTCGAGGGGAGCGTGAGTGCCCAGGCTGCCTCGAGCGGGAAGAGCGCCGCAAAAGGCGGAGCGGGCGGTTTCTTTCGCGTCTTCTGAGCTGCCGCGGCCTCGGACTGGCCGAACATGGCCCCCGTGAGCCACAACGCCGCGATCACGAAGACGCCGCAATATCTTGGGCGTGTGGCGACCACCACCACATATAATAGCGATTCCCGCCGGACGTGACCGTGTCGCATCAGACCATCGTCGTTCTTGATTTCGGTTCCCAGTACACCCAGCTCATTGCGCGACGTCTGCGCGAGCTCTCGGTCTACTCCGAGGTTGTCCCGTTCAATACGCCGCTCGAAACGCTGCGGGCGAA
>DATMDI010000254.1:0-7221 GCA_035557875.1 Vicinamibacterales bacterium | reverse complement strand
ATGGCGTCGGCCCCACGGCCCTGAAAGTGCAGCTGCACGGTGCCCGCCGGCACGCCGGTCAGCGTGAAGCTGCCGCCGGGGTCGATCGTGGTCGAGGCGCCGGTTCCGACCACCGTCACCGTGAGCCCGCCGCCTCCGCCGTTGGCGGCGGCCGTGACCCTGTCAGCGGCGCGCGCGGGTGTCATGGCCGTGGACGCCAGGTTGGGCGCTCCGCTGCCGGCCAGATTGACGCGTCCAGAAATGACTGCGCCGCTTCCAGTTCCAGTTCCCGACGCGCTGCTGGGCCCGGTGGCCGACATCGAAGAGCCGCAGGCGGTCATCGTCGCGCCGGCCAGCCCGACCAGCGCTATCAACTGTAGAGTCCGAATGGCTGTCGTCATCGACCTTCTCTCTTGGGGGGCGCCTGCCGTGGTGGCAAGAACCGGTCCAGGGCCGGCGAGAGAGACAAGCGCGGAAATAGCCGCCTGGGCGGGGTTGGCAGAGTCGGCGGGTAAGGGGGAGCGCTTCGAACCTTGGAGCGTGGCGCATGTTTTCCACACTCTGCCTGCTCCGCCTACTCTTCCTTGCAGATCCCGCCTAGGCCTCTTCCCACCGAAAGCGCCACACGGCGGCGGCACCGCAGACGATGGCAAATCCCAGGAGGAGCGATACCGGGAGGACGACCTCCGAGGCGCCGAGGCCGCGCCAGGTCATGGCATCGAAGCCGTCCACGGCCCAGCGCACCGGCACTGCCTGTGTGAACGTCTGCAGCCACGCGGGGAACAGGAACGACGGCACCCAGCCGCCGCCGAGCATCACCGAGATCAACACGACGAAGATCGCCATGCGCCGGGTGGCCTCGGGCGTGCGGCCGAGCGCGGCGATCAACAGGCCGAATGTCGACGCCATGATCGCGCACGCCCCCGCCACCGCGAGGAAGCCGGGAAGGCTGGCGATCCGCACGTCGAACACGACCCGCGCGAAGAGGAACGATGTCAGCAGCGTCATCAGCGTCAGGATGGTGCCGCTGATCGCCTTGGCCACGAGCAGCGTGCTGCGCGACAGCGGGGCGCTGCGGAGCCGTTTCCACAGCCCGCGCTGGCGTTCGAGCAGGATGCCGACCGCGAGCTCGATGGCGGCAAAGAGCGCGAACTGCACGCTCATCCCGGCAAAGGCGTGACCGTAGCCGTCGTAGGCCCGCCGCGGGTTGCCGACCGCCGCTTCCTCGCGAACGGCGAACGGAATGGTCAGCCCGCGCCGCGGTCCGGCCCCCGCGGCGCCGGCCTGCGTCTGAGACAGGCCCTGCGCCGACTCCAGCAATCGGCGGAGCATGTCGCGCTGGTCCGCCGGCATGCCGTTCGAGTCGAGCGCACGCAGCGCGTCGTCGATGACCTGCCGCCCCTGAGGGCCGGTGAAGACTTCCTGCGACACCGCCTCCACCACGTAGCCGGTGAGGAGGCCCCGCACCATCGACACCTCGGCGGACTTGGACGGGTCGGTGATCAGATCGAGCTGCGGCGGTTCGGCCTGGGTGAGAAACGCCGCGCCCGCTGCCGTGCCGAAGCCGGCGGGGATGACGACGGCCAGGGCCAGCCGGCCGCCGCGCACCGCGGCGCGCGCGGCGTCCAGCGCCGGGCGCGTGACCTCGAGCCCTGGATCGGCGGCGGTGCGCTCGACGATGGCCTTCGAGATGGCGCTGGCGTCGCCGTCTACGACGGCAATCCGGATCTTGGCCGGCGCGGCACCGCTGGCCGGTCCCGAGAACACGTAGCCGAAGAACGAGGCGATGGCGATCGGCACCGCCAGCGTCAGCAGCACGGCGCGCGCGTCGCTGAAGAAGATCTGCAGGTCCTTCCGGACCAGGGCCGCGGTCGCGCCAAAGAGCATTAGTCCCTCAGGGTCCGGCCGGTGAGCGACAGGAACAGCGACTCGAGCGAGGCGCCGGGGCCGGCGTCGCGGCCGGCCTGCTCGCGGAGGCCAGGCAGCGTGTCGTCGGCCAGGACCCGCCCGTGGTCCATCACGACGATGCGGTCGGCCATCCGTTCGGCCTCCTCCATGTAGTGCGTGGTGTAGAGCAGCGCCTTGCCGCGCTGCTTCAGGTGCTCGAGGTTCTCGAAGATGGCGTTGCGGCTCTGCGGATCGACGCCAACGGTCGGTTCGTCGAGCAGCAGGATGGCGGGATCGTGCAGCAGGCCTGCGGCGAGGTTCAAGCGGCGCTTCATGCCGCCGCTGAAGGTCTTGACGCGGTCGCCGGCCCGTTCGGTGAGGCCCACGAGCAGCAGCGCCGAGCCGATGGCGGCCTCGAGCTCCAGCCCGGCCAGGCCATAGAGCGCGCCGAACAGACGCAGGTTCGCAGCGGCCGGCAACTCGTCGTAAAGGGCCAGGTCCTGCGGCACCAGGCCGATCAGGCGCTTCTTGACGTCGGCGTCGCCGGCGAGCGGCTCGCCCGCAATGGTCACCTCGCCGCTGTCGGGGGTAACCAGGCCGGCGATCATCGCCACGGTGGTGCTCTTGCCGGCGCCGTTCGGGCCGAGCAGTCCGAGCAGCTGCCCGGGCTCGACGGTGAACGACACGTCGTCGACCGCGACGACGGAGGGTCCGTAGGTTTTACGGAGGTGGCGGACGGCCAGCACAGTGCTAGTGGACGTTCGCGGCAGGGCCCGGGTTCCCCGGGGTTGTAGTGCGCGGCGGGCCTGAAGGCCCGCCCTACGTCCGGCCTTTTCCCTGCAGGACGAGGTGGACGAACAGGTTGTGCGCGCCCATCTTGAAAGGGCAGACGGCCTGGGAGACGTCACGGAGCGCCGCGGTGGAGAAGTCGGTGCCCACGGTCACGATCGGCGTGCTGATGCCGAGCGTTTCCCCGCGGTCCGTCATCAGGGTCCGCACGCTGCCGGCAATCATGTTGGCCATCTCGCCGGCCGCGTCGCGCACGTGCGCCGGCGCCTCCTTGGCGTCGCTGCCGAGCAGCGCCTGCGCGATCTCGAGTGCGGCGGCGAGCGACACGCACAGCGAGATGTAGCCGCTCAACGTTCCCGCGAAGCCGACCGTGGCCACGACGTTGGCCGTCGGCTGCGGACCGGTATAAGAGGGCTGACCGAACTCGACGTTCTGACCGAGCATGGTCGAGAACACGTCGCTGGTGACCTCGACGAGCTGCGCCACCATCGCTTCGACTACCGGCGCGTCGGTCGCGACGGTC
The DNA here is from genome assembly GCA_035557875.1 of Vicinamibacterales bacterium. Taxonomy (GTDB): domain Bacteria; phylum Acidobacteriota; class Vicinamibacteria; order Vicinamibacterales; family UBA2999; genus DASYRM01. The sequence continues at coordinate 4,043 of DATMDI010000254.1, read as the reverse complement.
TTTGCGGCTGCGGTACTCATGGTTTCCTCGTGAGGCTCTGAATCTTCTCCTTCAGGGCATCAGGCGTGAACGGCTTGATCAGGTAGTCGTTGACGCCGGCCTGGAGGGCGACGATCACGTCCTCTTTCGCCGCCTGCGTGGTCACCATCAGCACCGGCGTCTTCGCCAGCGCCGGCTGCGACCGCACCGCCTCGACGAACTGCGGTCCGTTCATCTCGGGCATGTTCCAGTCGGTCACGATCACGTCGGGCACGCCGGCCGCGAGGGCGCGCAGCGCTTCCTTGCCGTCGCCCGCCTCGAGGATTTCCTCGTGGCCCAGCTTCTTCAACGTATTCACGATGATCCGGCGCATCGTGGACGAATCATCGACAACCAGTACACGCATCAAGCTCTCCCTCGCATGTCCACCTGGGAATCGGCGGTGGGTGGACAATTCTTGAAGCGGACATTACCCGAACCCGGGCCGGCGATGCGGGACGTCCCGGCGCCACCGGCGGATGTGCACGTCACCGCGTGCGACGGCGTGCAGTCGTGCTGGCAGCCCGTGACTTGCACCACTGGCTGCTAGGTGATAATTGACCCCCACCTGCCACCTTTGTGACCGCACGCGCCCACGGACGCTCGCCGACGCCGGCCCTCCTGCTCGGGCTCATCATCACGCTGGCCACGGTGGCCGCCTCCTCCTGGTACTTGTCGCGTCAGATCACGCAATTGAGCGACCTCCAGCACGATCTGGCCGACCGCAACCGCCGCGATTCCCTGCAACTGCTCCGGATCCAGAACGATCTCAACCAACTCGGCCTGGCGATGCGCGACATGCTCGACCGCGAGGCCAGCTACCCGCTCCACGCCTGGTCGGCGCAGTTCGACCGCATCCGCAGCGATCTCGACGACGCCCTGCGCCGGCAGGAAGAAGTGAGCGTGACGCGCCGTACCCCGGAACAGCGTGAACTGCTCGGCATCGCCTTCAAGCAGTTCTGGGACGCCTCCGACCGCATCTTCGCCCTGGCCCGTGCCGGCGACGACGAGCAGGCGAGCACCCAGGTACGAGTGTCGCTGCAGGCGCGGCAGGCGGCGCTCAGCTCCACCGTGGCGCGGCAGCTGGTACAGAACAACGAGAACGAAGCACAGACCGCGGCGCAGGTGCAGGAGATCTACGCCAGGGTGCAGCGCCAGGTGTACTGGTTCCTGGCCGCGGCCCTGGCCGCGATCGGTGCCACGTCGCTCTATCTCATTCACGCCAACCGGCAGCTCTTCGCACGACTGGCGGCGCTCTCGGACGAGCGGCGCGGCCTGGCGCAGGCGCTCATCACCACCCGCGAGGACACGCTGCGCGAGATCTCGCGCGAGCTGCACGACGAGTTCGGCCAGGTGCTCACGGCGATCGGCTCGATGATCAAGCGCGCGGCGCGGCACACCGACGAGGGGTCGCCGCTGCGCGCCGACCTGCGCGAGGTGGGCGAGGTGGCGCAGACGGCGCTCGACAGCGTGCGCGGCCTGTCGCAGACGCTGCACCCGTCGATCCTCGAAGAGCTCGGCCTGGCGAGCACCGTGGACTGGTACCTCACGACCGTCGAGCGGCAGCTCGGGCTGCACGTCAGCTACGAGAGACCGGCGGCGCCCGTGCCCGTGGATCCCGCTGTGGCGATCCACGTCTACCGCGTGCTGCAGGAAGCGCTCAGCAACGTGGCCCGGCACTCCGGGACCACTGAGGCGGTGGTTCGATTAGCATTCAAGGACCGCACGCTGTACCTCGAGGTCGAGGATCACGGCTCGGGGCTGCCGGCCGCCGTGTCCCCGCGCGGGTTGGGGCTCGTCGCCATGCGTGAGCGGGCGGAGCTCGTGGGCGGGACCGTGACGATTGGCACGCCGCCCGGCGGAGGAACCGCCAGAGGAACTAGAGTGTCGCTCGTGGTGCCCTTGTGACAGACGCCGCCGCAGACAACCCCGCCGCCGGCCGGATCACCGTGCTGCTCGCCGACGATCACGCGCTGGTGCGGCGCGGGTTCCGCCGTCTGCTCGAGGACGATCCCGATCTGGCCGTGGTGGGCGAGGCGAGCAACGGCGAGGAAGCGATCCGCCTGGCCGCCAGCCTGATGCCGCACGTCATCGTGATGGACGCCGCCATGCCGGGTACCAGCGGACTCGCCGCGATCCGCGTCATCCTCGAGCAGCGCCCGTCGGCCCGTATCCTGATGCTCAGCATGCACTCCGAGGAGACGCTGGTGCAGCAGGCCCTGGCGGCCGGCGCCTGCGGTTACGTGCTGAAGAACGCGCTCGACCTCGATCTGGCCGCCGCGGTGAAGAAGGTCGCGGCAGGGGAGAAGGTGATCGATCCGGCGGTGGCCCGTCCCTCGCCGCTGCCAGGGGAGCGGGCGCGCCGCCTCACGCCGCGTGAGCTCGAGGTGCTGCAGCTGATTTGCAACGGGTTGTCGAACAAGGAAATCGCCGTGAAGCTCGAGGTGAGCGCGAACACCGTCGCGGTGCACCGGGCCAACATCATGAACGCGCTCGGGGTGCACAAGGCCGCCGAGCTCGTGGTCTACGCGCTGCAGAACGGCCTCGTCAGCCCGCTATGAACCGGCGCGAGTTCCTGCAGCTCGCGCTCGCTAGCGGGGGCGGCCTTCAGGCGGCCCAAGACCCGGGCCGGCTAAAGCCGGCCCCCACATCATCCGGGCCGGCCCCCACATCTGCCACATCATCCGGGCTCCGTTTGACCGACGTGACGGCCGCGGCCGGCGTGACGTTCCGCCACAACAGCGGCGCCTACGGCGGGAAGCTCCTGCCCGAGACGCTCGGCTCCGGGTGCGCGTTCCTCGACTACGACGGCGATGGCTGGCCCGACATCCTGTTCGTCAACAGCATGGACTGGCCCGGGCACAAGCGGCAGCGGTCCACCCTGCGCCTGCTGCGGAACAATCGCAACGGCACGTTCAGCGACGCGACACGGGCCGCGGGGCTCGATGTCGAGGTCTACGGGATGGGCGTGGCCGTCGGCGACTTCGACAACGACGGCTTTCCCGATCTCTACGTCACCTGCGTCGGGCAGAGCCGGCTGTTTCGCAATACCGGGAAGGGGACGTTCGTGGACGTCACGCGCGCCAGCGGGCTCGACCGCCGCGTCGCGTTCAGCACCTCGGCGCTCTGGGTGGACTTCGATCGCGACGGGCGGCTGGACCTGTTCGTGTGCAACTACGTCAAGTGGTCGGAGGCCACCGACGTGTTCTGCAGCCTCGACGGCAAGCAGAAGTCGTACTGCACCCCCGAAGCCTATCGCGGCGACACCTGCTGGCTGTTCCGCAACCGCGGCGACGGCACCTTCGAGGACGTCACCGCCAGCTCCGGCATCTTCGACTCCAGTTCCAAGTCGCTGGGCGTGGCGATGCTCGACTACGACGGCGACGGGTGGCCCGACCTCTTCGTGGCCAACGACACGCAGCCGAACAAGCTGTATCGCAACCTGCGCAACGGCCGCTTTCGCGACGTCGCGCTCGAGGCCGGGGTCGCCTTGAGCGACGACGGCCGGGCCCGCGCCGGCATGGGCGTGGACGCCGCCGATTTCGACAACTCGGGCCGCGTGGGGCTGGCGATCACCAACTTCGACAACGAGATGCTCGGGCTCTACCGCGGTCAGGCCACCGGCACGTTTCAGGATGTGGCGCGGCGCGCCGGCGTGGGGGTCGCCTCGCTCAACCGCCTTGGGTTCGGCTGCCTGTTTGCGGATCTCGATCTCGACGGCGCGCTCGATCTCGTGGTGGCCAACGGCCACATCGACGAGACCGTGCGCAGCATCAAGGGCAACGTCGGCTACGCGCAGGCACCCCAGCTTTTTCTCAACCAGGGCGCGGGAACGTTTCGCGACGGCTCGGCGCTGGTCGGGCCGGCGTTCACGCAGCCGCGGGTCGGCCGCGGGCTCGCCTACGGCGACTTCGATCGCGACGGCGACGTCGATCTGCTGATGACCGCCAACAACGGTCCCGCGGTTCTGTTCCGTACCGACGCTCCGGCGGGGCACCGCAGCATTCGCCTCACGTTGCAGGGGA
>DATMDI010000253.1:0-2189 GCA_035557875.1 Vicinamibacterales bacterium | reverse complement strand
CGCCCGCACGCCCGACGGCGTCCAGACGACGCTCGGCCGCAACGGCTCGGATTTCTCGGCCTCGATCTTCGGCGACGTGCTGAACGCGTCGGAAATCCACATCTGGACCGACGTGGACGGGGTGCTGAGCGCCGATCCCCGCCGCGTGCCCGACGCGACCGTGATCGACTCGCTGTCGTACCACGAGGCGATGGAACTGGCCTACTTCGGCGCCAAGGTGATCCATCCGCAGACGATGGCCCCGGCGGTGACGAAAGGCATCCCGATCTGGGTGCGTAACACGTTCGCGCCGGAGAAGCCCGGCACCCTCATCTGCGCGTCCCCGACCTCGGACCATGCCGTGAAGGGCATCACCAGCATCGACGCCGTGGCGCTCGTCAACGTCGAGGGTGCAGGGATGATCGGCGTGCCCGGTACCGCGCAGCGTCTCTTCGGCGCCCTGCGCGAGGACGGGATCTCCGTCATCCTGATCTCGCAGGGCAGCTCCGAGCACTCGATCTGCTTCGCGGTGCCCGAGAAGGACGCCGAGCGCACCGCCCAGACGGTGCGGCGCGCGTTTGCCACCGAGCTCCGCGACGGCCAGATCCAGGACGTGGACGCCCTGACGGGCCACAGCATCCTGAGCGTCGTGGGCGACGGCATGGCCGGTACCCCGGGCATCGCCGCCGACGTCTTCGGCGCGCTGGCCGGTGCCGGGGTGAACGTGCGGGCCATCGCGCAGGGCTCCTCCGAGCGCAACATCTCGGTGGTGATCGACGCGCGGCAGACCACACGCGCGCTGCGGTCGGTGCACGCCCGGTTCTATCTGTCGCCGCACACGATCTCGATCGGTCTGGTGGGCCCTGGCGTGGTCGGCAGCGTGCTGCTGGAGCAGATTGCCTCGCAGGCGCCGCGCCTGCTGCGCGACTTCCGTCTCGACCTGCGCGTCCGCGCACTGATGACGTCGAAGAAGATGGTCCTCTCCGACCAGTCGATCGGTCTCGACGGGTGGAAGGACAAGCTGGCGGCGGGGCAGCCGGTCGACCTGGCCGCCTTCGAGGACCACGTGCACGCCGACCACCTGCCGCACGCGGTCATCATCGACTGCTCGGCGAGCGAAGCCGTGGCGGCGCTCTACCCGCGCTGGCTGGCCGAAGGCATTCACGTGGTCACGCCGAACAAGCGCGCCAACAGCGGGGCGCTCGATCTCTTCGGCCGCCTGCACGAGGCCCGTCGCGCCGGCGGCTCGCACTATCTCTACGAAGCCACGGTCGGCGCCGGCCTGCCGATCATGCAGACGCTGCGCGACCTGCGCGAAACCGGCGACGAGATCCGCAAGGTCGAGGGCATTTTCTCGGGCACCCTGGCCTATCTCTTCAACGTGTGGGACGGCAGCGAGCCGTTCTCGTCAATCGTCAAGACGGCCAAGGCGAAGGGCTACACCGAGCCCGACCCGCGCGACGATCTCTCCGGCACCGACGTGGCGCGCAAGCTGGTGATTCTCGCCCGTGAGATGGGGATGCGCCTCGAGCTCGCCGACGTGGCGCTCGAAGGGCTGATCCCGCCGGCGCTCGTTGGCGTGGGCGTCGATGAGTTCATGGCGAGGCTCACCGAGCTGGATGCGCCGATGCTGGCCAAGCTCGAGGCCGCGCGCGCCCGCAACCGCGTGCTGCGCTACGTCGGGGCACTCGACGCGGCGAGCAACCGCGCCACCGTGGGGCTCATGGAGCTCGAGCGCTCGCACCCGTTCGCCAACATCAACCTCACCGACAACGTGGTGCGATTCGTCACCTCACGCTACGACCAGAACCCGCTGGTTGTGCAAGGCCCCGGTGCCGGCCCGGCCGTCACTGCCGGCGGCGTGTTCGCCGACCTCCTGCGGGTCTGCTCGTACCTGGGCGCAAAGATCTGAGCCGGCCCTCGCGGGTGGATCGCGCGTCGTGCGCCTCGCCGCGGCTCCGGCCTCGAGCCGGAACCACGACGTCCGCGGCGCTCCGTCAGAAGGAGTGGCGGTATTCCATGCGAAAGATGTTGCGATACCAGACCGAGTCCGTCATGGCGTGACCGTATCCGGCGTAGACCGAGCCGTCACCGAACGACACCCGCGCACCGAACTTGATGTTGACGATGTTGGTGCCCCCGGCATCGAAGTCGGTGAGATCGGTCTGGTTGCCGCTCTGCACGTGCCAGCCCACCAGCTCCACGACCGG
>DATMDI010000252.1:0-13673 GCA_035557875.1 Vicinamibacterales bacterium | reverse complement strand
GCGACCTACAACATCCCGAAGGTCGACGTGGGCATCGCAGCCACGTACCAGAGCCTGCCCGGTCCGCTCGTCGCGGCCAACTACATCGCGACCAACGCGGTGATCATTCCGTCGCTCGGCCGGCCCCTGTCGGGCGGTGCGGCCAACGCGACGATCAACCTGGTGCAGCCAGGGGAGATGTACGGGGAGCGGTTGAACCAGTTGGACCTGCGGTTCACCAAGGATTTCAGGTTTGGTCAGCGTCTGTTCCGGGCGAACTTCGACATCTACAACGCCACGAACGGCAACCCGGTCCGTGCCGTCAACGCCGCCTTCGCGTCCTGGCTGGTTCCGACGGGGATCCTGGATCCGCGCCTCTTCAAGATCAGCGCGCAGTTCGATTTCTAGGGCGGCTCGCTTCGCTCGCCGTAGGGCGGGTAAGGCGGGTAGGGCAGGTGGGTCTGACAGGGCCGGCGGTTCACACTGCCGGCCCTCTTCTTTTGTGTGCTCGAGCTTGACGCCTGCGTGCGCGCGCGAATAGCGTTCGTGCAACCCGATCGCTCGTGCGTGTGCCGCCGTGGCGTCCGCTCCTTACTTCGTCCCGTCCGTCGACCTCCTGCCGTATTGGCCGCACGACCTCGTCGCGCCGAGCGATGTCGGCATGCTCGGCCGGGTCGGCCAGTTCCTCGGCATCACTGAATTCGACCTGCTCGAGTACGAAAACGAGCTGACGATCGTCGGCACGCTCGCGCTGTGGCGCGAGCTCGCGGTCGGCCTGCCGTTCGTGGACGGCGTGTCGCTGGTGATCGGGAAGCCCGGGCTCGAACTCACGGCGCTGCCGTTCGAGCTCAACTTCGGACCGGCGTCCGGCGATGTCGAGGGTGGCGCGGCCGCCCAGGCGCTCGATCTCTTCCTCAAGGGCCGGCCCGGCCCCTACGAACTGCTGCTGCCGGCGGTGGATATCGGCCTGCGGTTCGACAAGAACAAGCTCAAGCCGATGCGTCCCAAGGACGCGTTGGACCTGAGCAAGGGGTTCGAGCCCGATCCCACCGTGGAAGCGGTGCAGCTCAATTTCCGCGCCGCGGTCGCGTTCAATACCGAGACCGGCGTGCGGCTCGAAGCGCCGGGCGATCTCGACCTGCCGTACTGCCAGATCGGGTCGACCGGCATCGTGATTCAGGCGCGCGACCTGGTGCTGCGCCTGTCGGACCTGCAGCCGCTTCCCGAGGGGATCGATCCCGAGGCGTTCGACCTCGAAGCGGACTGGAAGGGCGTGTATCTCGGCCGCGGCCAGGTGTTCAACCTGAACACGCTGGTGGACAAGCTGCCGTCGGTCATCGACATCGAGAAGTGGTTCATCGGCAAGGGCGGCGTCACCGGCAAGGCGACGGCGGTGTTCGATCTCCACCCGGACATGTCGGCGCAGAGCTTCGCGGTGCGGGCGCTGCGCGTGGCGTTCCGCCAGAACGCGCTGCTCGAAGGCCTGGTGCAGGTGGCCGTCAAGCTGCCGTACTTCGATGACAAGGTCGTCTATCTCGACCTGGCGATCACCAACGAACCCGAGCTCGATTTTCCCGAGTCGGTCGGCTTCATGGGCTCGGTGGCCGGCGAACAGCCGGCCAGCTCCGGCGATCCGCCACGCCAGGGTGAGCTGTTTGCGCTCCCCGTCAAGTCGGTGCTCCGCCTCGGTGTGCTCAAGCTCGGCGTGCGCGCGAAGCCCGACCTCGGACGCGCGAAGAAGAACGAACTGCCCGACGACACGCGCTTCTGGGATCTGCTGGTGGACGGCCGCATCGAGATCGGCACCGAGGCCCAGATTGCCAACTCGGCGTTCGGCGCCGAGTTCACCAACCTGGTGCTGCAGGTCGCGCCGAAGTTCGACTACATCCTGCCCGAGGGGTTGTGGCTGTCGCTGTCGGAAGCGACGCGGACCAAGCTCGCCGCCTTCCCGGTGCAGATCTCGCGCGTCGGCTTCGGCGAGGAGAACGGCGAGAAGTGGGTGGGCCTCGACGCCGCGGTGGACTTCGGCGGCGGAATCGGTCCCTCCGCCTCGGTCAAGGGGCTGCGGGTGTTCTTCGACGGCCCGCCGGGGACCCACGTCTCGTTCGAGGGCATCGGGCTGGAGCTGCTCCGCGCCGGTTTCAGCTTCCGCGGCTTCGTGTCGATGACGACCGGCGCGGACCCGCAGGGCGTGGCCGACCCCTCCGACAAGATCTTCCGTGGCGACGTCCTGCTGGCGATTGCGAGCGGCGTCGGCGTCGAGCTCGAAGGGAGCGTCCTCTTCGGCACGAAGGACGGCACGCGCTTCGGCTACGTGGCCCTCGAGGCCACCTTCGGCAGCGGCATCCCGATCTGCTCCAGCGTGTCCTGGTTTGGCGCGGCGCTGCTGGCCGGCGTGAACGTCAACCCGGATCGCACGCTGGCCGGCAATCACGGCGACGACTTCAACTGGTATCACCACTGGTATGCGCCGGCGCCGGCCCCCTTCTCGGTGATGAACGCGCGCAAGTGGGCGCCGGTCGACGACGGCTGGGCCGTGGGTGCGGGCGTCACCATCGGCTCGAGCGACGGCAAGGCCTGGAGCCTGCGCGCGCTGCTCGCGGTGATCGCACCGGGTCCGGTGGTGATCATCGAGGGGCGGCTTCGGCTCCTGCAGACACGCGAGCCGCACAGCGGGCCGCCGCGCGCCTCGACGATTCGCGGCCTGATGGTGCTCGACTTCGAGCAGGGCGACTTCCTGCTGGCGCTCGAAGTGGAATACAAGCTGCCGGGGTCGGGGCTACTGCTCGACGTGCACGCGGCCGGCGAAGTGTTCTACGGCCACCGCCCCGGCGACTGGCACCTGGCGATCGGCTGGCCCGAGCCGATCAGCCGCCGCGTCAGGGCCAAGGCGCTGCGGCTGTTGGAGTGGGACGCGTATTTCGTCATCAGCGGCACCGATCTGGTGCTGGCAGAGCGGACGTTTCCCGGCACCGCCCTGGCCCTCGGCTACCGCACCGGCATCGACAAGCGCGGGAAGTGGGGACCGGTCCGCGGCGTGCTCGCGGTGTGGATTGCCGGCGACGTGGCGCTGTCGTTCAATCCGCCGTACATCCTCGCGCAGCTGTCGCTGCACGGGGAGGCGAGCATCAAGGTCTTCGGCATCGGCTTCGAGCTGATGCTCGACGCGCTGCTCGCGCTCGAGTCTCCGGTCGGCGACGACGACCTCTTCTTCGGCGGCAAGGTGCGGATCAAGATCGGGCTGCCGTGGCCGCTGCCCGACATCAAGAAGGACATTCCCTTCAGCTGGGGCGACGCCAGCGCGCTGCCGCCGCCGGTCACGCCGATGGTGGATGGTGCGACCGTCAGCCCGGGGTATTCGGTGGTGGGCGAGCGGTTCTACGAGCGCGAGACCGGCGCCGTGGCCGGCGTCGTGCTGCCGATCGATGGGCGGGTCACGATCACCTTCCAGCGGCCGCTCCGCTCGTCGTGGGCGGGCGCGCCGACGCCGGTCGATCTGGCGCGGCCCGACCTCGTCGGCGACGTGTACTACCGCTACACGCTCGTCGACGTCCGTGTCGTCGTGACCTCGGGATCGCCGCACGAGGCCACGGAGGATCTCTTCGGGCAGTGGACGCTCGGGCACGGTGACGCCGGCGGGCCGCAGGCGGAGAGCCTGGTGCTGTGGGGGCTGACACCGTTCCCCGCGGCCGGCAATCTCGCCTGGCCCGGCCGCACCGAGCGCCGCTCGTGGGTGGATCTGCTGTTCGACACCTACGGCACCTGGCCGTGCGGCACGCTGCCGCCCATCGAACGCTGCGTGAACTTCGAGCTGGTGCCGCTCGGCGTCTACGATCCCGAGCTGCGCTATCGCCCCGATCCGGCGTTCGCCACGGTCGTGTTCTCCGAATGGCCGAACGCCGCGCGCCATGACGATGTCGACGGCCAGACCGGCGAGTCCGTCCAGGTGCCGCTGGAGATCGTCAACGCGTCGTCGGAAGGCGTGAAGGGCCACTACCTGCGGCTGGCCCGCACGACGTTCCTGGCCGGGGCCGCGGGGCAGACGCAGCCATCGGGACCGGTGGACGACGGCCTCACGACGTGGGGCGTGAGCATCGACCTGGCGCCGAGCGTGCGTGCCCGCGGACGCGTCGAGCACAACGCCGACCTCACGTTCATGTTCGTGCTCGCCTTCATGGACGACGACCCGGTGTCGGCCGTCGCCGCCAACGGACCCGACTTCGAGATCGCCGCCGATCCGAAGCCGGCGTTCAACCGCCTGATCGTGCGGTTGCAGCCGCGCGGGCGCAACCATCCCGGCCCGGGCGTCCATCACCTGCTGTCGCGGTTCTGCTACACGACGGTGGGTGCGCTCATCAACGCGGAAGAAGCGGAGCAGCAGCGGCTGCTGTGGCAGCACGTGCTCGGCCCGCTCACGATCGACGAGCCCGAGACCGCGGACCAGCCGTTCGGCGCACATCTGGTGCACGAGCCGCTGGCCACCTACCGCATCGAGCTCGACGTGCGCACGGAAAGCGCGGAAGCGCTCGACCAGCCCTGGACCGATCACGGCGTCGCCACCGAGCAGTTGGTGGTCACGACCGGGGGTGCGCCTACCGACCTGACGCCGTACATGCAGGCGCTGGCGCCGAGCGACGGCGCCCGCCCCTGCTACGCCGACTACGACCTGCGCATCACCTACAACCAGCCTTACGTCGAGGCGATGTACAAGAAGGCCGGCGGATTCCTCGTGGCCGAGCTCTTCACGTCGAGCGGCCAGCGCGTCGAACCGGAGGTGGTGCGCAGCCGCACCGTGCTGCCGGCGCTCACGGCCGAGACGGCCGTCCTCTTCGACCAGCTGCAGAACGCCGACTGCATCGTCGTGGACATGGACACGATTGCCGGCTACGACGAGACGACCTATCGCACCCGCCTGGCCACTGACACGGCGTACGAAGCGCGCATCAGGGGCGGCGGGCTCGTCGAGCCGGTGTACCGCTGGACCTTCGTCACCAGCCGCTATCGCACCTTCGCGGCGCATCTGGCCGACCTGCGGGCGGTGCCCTGGCACGAGCGGCTGCCGGCCGCCGTGGACTTCGCGGCCGTGGCGGCGCAGCTCGGCCCGTTTGCCGATCGCGGTGCCGAAGACGAGGCGTGGCGGGCGCTCTGGCAAGGGCAGCTCGGATATCCGATCCGCACGCTGCCCGAGCGGCCTGAAGCGACGATGTTCTGGACCGCGCCGGCGTCTTTCGAGGCACGGCTCCTGTCGTTCGCCAGCCCCGAGCCGCTCTTCGCCTCCGACCGCACGGTGCTGGCGCTCAAGCGCCGCGTGATCTTTTTCGTCTTCACTCCGGCCGGCCGGCGCCCGATCGTGTCGTGGCGCGACGTGCCGCACCGCCTCGTGCGCTCGCTCGACGGCGCGCGTGCGCTGCTCGTGCCGATCGACGCCGCCGGTCAGCCGGTGCGGCTGGCTGCCGGCAGCTATCGCGCGGACTTCGTCTACAAGCTGACCGCGGTACCGGGCCTGCCGGATCTGAGCCGGCAGGGCGAAACGACCGACGAATCGGGCTCGTGGAGCTTCGCGGTTCCACCGGCGCCCGATCCGATCGTGGATCCAGAGGGCTGAGATGGCTGGCCCGTTTCTCCAGGATTCCCGTCTCACCCTCCTCGGCACCGGTTTCCTCGGCGACAGCGAGGCGCAGAACGGCGTGCACCTGCGCTGGTCGTTCGACCCCGAGCTCGGATTCCCGGCGGACGGCTTCCAGCTCTATTTCCGGGCGGCCGCCCCGAAGACCACGTTGAAGGTGTCGTTCAGCTCGCTCGCGCGCCGGCTGCAGCAGCAGCCCGCGCCGGCCGGTGTGGACGGCGGCGTGACCGTGCACCGCGCCGACGGCGACCGCCTGGCGGTGGGCGTGCGCTGCGATCAGGTGGGACTGGATCTCGGTGCGTCGCCGCTCGTCGTGCGCTTCCGGCCCAATTTCGCCGTGGCGCCGACGCTCGTGCGCGAGGTGACGCTGCTCGGCGTCACCCAGCAGGGGGCGGCCTTCGCGCAAGCGGTGCACGCCGGGCGCGTGGCCGACTGTGCTGCGCTGGGACAGCAGGCCTGCCTCGGCCAGATCCTCGACCCGGGCACGGTCTCGCTGCTCACCCGCCTCGAAGGCGCCGAGCGTCTGCTGGCTGGGCGCGATCTGCGCGGGCGGCGTCGCGGACCGCGGGTGACGTGGAGCGCGCTCATCCGGAGCGAGCGCGCGGAGGCGCTGCGGCGGCTGGCGGAGCTGGGCATGGCCGCACCGGCCGCGGCCGCCTGCGTGCCGTTTCAGCTGACGCTTCGCGCCGACGCCATCGACGCCGTGCACGTCTCCGGCTGCAATGCGACGCTGCTGGGCGTCGTCTGGAGTCCGATGGCGGCCGACGAAAGCGAGAACGGCTGGAAGCCGCTGCACGGGCCGATCTGCCTGCCGGTCGATGCCGTACCGGAGTACGCCTGCAGCCGTGAAGCCGGCGACGCGCGATCGATCGCCAAGAACCGGCTGCCCGAAGCGGCAGACCTGCCGCCCGGTGCGCCGACGCGCGCCGAGCTCGAGGCCCGCCTGCTCGGGTCCGATTTCGAGGAGCTGCACCAGTCGCTCGAACAGGCGCTCGGCGGCGGCGGACAGTTCATCGCGCGGCTCGCCTCGGACGACCCGGAGGACGGCACGAGCTGGCGCTACGACGTGGTGCGCGATGCGCTGACGGCCGCGGCGGATCCTTACTTCGCGCGAGTGCTCGGACTCTACTGGGTGCACGCGCCGACGACACCGCCCGAGCGCTTCGACTACATGGTCGAGGCGACCTGGCCGATCGAGGGCGAGAAGCGCCGCTTCTGCTTCATCGTGTTCGACCGCGGCCCCGAGGCGCAGCCCGCGCTGGCGGCTCCGGCGGGCACCGTGGCCACAGCCATGCCGGGATCGGCACACGTCACGCCGGACGGCGTGCTCAATCCGTGCGAGATGGACGTGGTCGTCAACTGGCGGCGGCCGTCGGTCTGTGAAATCGCCGACGCGATCCGGGCGCCGATCGCCTACCTGGTCGAGCGCACCGGGTCGGGCGCCCCCGACAGCGGACCTTACGCGCTGGTCACGCGCCGCGCCTTTGAAAAGGGCGGCGAGCCGGAAGTCGTGCCGGCGATGATTGCCGATCCCGAGGATGGGCCGCCACGCTTCGCGAGCGGCTACTTCGTGGACCGCGGTCCCGGCTACGGCCTGTTCCACTACCGCGTCCGCGGCCGCGATCTCTTCGGCCGAACGAGCCCACCCTCGGCTCCCGCGGCGGTGACCGTCACCGACCAGGTCGCGCCGGGGCCGCCGCTCAACCTCGCCGCCGAGTATTTCGATCCAGCCGATCCCGAGCGCGCGGGCAGCGAGATGCTGGCGTGGGCCGATCGCGATGCCGCGGCCGGCGATCCGCCGCGCGCGGCGGTCGCCGTCCGATGGATCTGGCCTGCGAGCCGGCAGCTGCAGTTTCCCGATCTCGACGAGTTCCGGCTCTACTACCGGGCCGGCTCGCTGAACCACGTGCTCGGGCGGATCACCGCGGTCACCGAAGTTGCGACCGGCGAGTACGACGTGGCGACCGACATGGCGCCGGTGGGCCCCGACGTTCCGGCGCCGCAGACGGCCGTCGATCCCGGCGCGCTCCGCAACGAGGGTGAAGAGTGCCCGGTGCTCACCATCGTGACCACCGGCGGACGGCTGACGTTTCGAGTCCGGGCCAATCCCGCCGCGCCGCCGCTGGTCGGACCGTGCGCGTTCCGGCTCGGGCGCGGTACCTCGCCCACGGCGACGCAGCCCGCCCGGGCGCCGTACCCCGCGTTCAAGACCTTCGAGCAGCCCGAACACTGGGAAGGCTTTCTGCTCGATTCCACCGCGCCGCCGGTGCCGATTCGCGTGAGCGCCGACGGCGCGCTCCGCGGTGTGCTGCCGGCCGGGCTCACCCCGGCCGACGTCGAGGCCGTGCGCGTGCTCGAACCGCAGGGCGGCGAGGTGCACTGGCACTACATGCTGCGGCTCCGTGGGCTGACGCTGGAGCCCAGCGCGGAACGCCCGCGCGTGGCGGGTGCGTTCGGCATCGGCTCGGTGGACGCCGTCGCGAACGAAGGCCGCATTGCCCCGCCCGCGTCGATTCTCACCGTGCTTCGAGTCACGCCGCTGGTGCCGCCGATCGTCTACCCGCCGGTCAACTTCGCGACGCTGGCCGACTACCACGGCACCTCGTATTTCGCGCTCGAGTGGGCCGGCGTGGCGGGCGTGGGCTATCTCGTCTACCGCGCCGGCGACCTCGATCTCCTCGCGGCTGGCGGCATCGAGCTGGAAGCGCATCGTGCCCGGAGCGCCGACGAACAGCGGCTCCAGCTGCAGCAACTCGCGCTCGATCCGGCGCACGTCGAGGCCTTTCGCATCGTCACCGCGGCGCCGCTCGTGAGCGCCGGCGGCCCGATGCGGCATCGCGATCCGCTCCCGGGTGCGCTGCAGAACCGGTTCGTGTATCGCATCCGCGCCGTGGACGCGGGTGGCAATCTGGCACCGTGGCCCCCGGCCGCGTCGGCCTCGTGCGTTGTCGTCGACCTGCCCGGCGTGCCGCCACCGCCACCGGCGTGGAACGACGCGGCGTTTCCCGCCGCCGGCGGCGTCGTGCTGCGCTGGGTTCCCAACGCTCCGGCGGCGCTGCGCGGCTACCGGCTGTATCGCAGCGACGAGGCCGACGGGGCGCAGGACGTGCGCTCGATGACCCCGCTCTTTGCCGCGCCGCAGGACGAGGGCGGCGGCACGGTGACCGGCGTGGTGTTGACCCGGGACGACACGGGCGCGGTGACGGCGGTCACGCCGCTCCCGCCAGGCGAACGTCCGGTGGGCCGTCTGGTGCAATACGAGGACAACACCGCCGAACCGGGCCGGCCCCTGTATTACCGCCTCGTCGCCGAAGACGCCAACGGGCATCGCTCCGCGGCATCCGAGCGGTTGATGGTGCAGCTGCCAAAGAGCCTGCCGCCGGAGCCGCCGAACTGGAGTGCGCCGGCGCTCGCGCCCGGCTCGGTGTCGCTGCAGTGGACGGCCGCCGAAGACGACCTCGAGTGCCTGGTGCTGCGCCGCGCCGACGGCAGCATCCGGCGCGCGCTCGGACCGTGGGGGCCGCGCGGCGATTACGCGTTTCTCGACACCGGGGTGGAGCCAGGGACGGAGTACGAGTACTTGATTCGCGTACGTGACCGCGTGGGCCATGTCGTAGACGGGCCGCTCCTGAACGTCACCGCCATCTGACGAGGCCATTCACGTGCCCGAGTTCACTGGCAACGTCCACAATCTCGAGCTCGCCCTGCCGTTTCCGGCCCCGGCCAGCGGCGGCAACGCCGTCTTCGCCATCGGCCGCACCTTCGGCGCCGCGGCGTTCGACGGGCTCGACGTGTGGGTGGACGAGAGCGCGACCAATACCTACGACCCGCCGGACGGCGCCGCGCTGACGCTGCCGATCCGCACGCTGATCGCCTGCACGCACGGGTGGCTGCGGTTTGTGGCGGCCGGCGCCGAAGTGCCGGGGCTGCGCACCAGAACCGGCCAGCCGCTGATCGTCACCGACGCCACGCTCGTGCTCGGCGTGTGGCCAACACTCCGCGACAACCTCGAGCGCATCGCCGAGGACGGCAGCTACCTGATTCCCCAGACCGAGGCTGGCCACGGCGGCCGGCCGGCGCTCGAGTACCTGCTCTACGAGAACGTCGATCTCGCGACGCTCGATGCCGCCATCGAGGCGTTGATCAAGGAAGCGCGTCCCGATCCGTTTTTCACGCTCGCCGAGCGCACGGCTATGGTGGCGGCGTTTCGCGCCGGCCAGATCCAGATCCTCGCCCGTGCCGGCCGCGTAATCGGCGAAGCGGCTGCCGGCGATCCCGGCCCGCTGGAAGTGCCCGCTGGGGCGAACGACTCGTGGCGGCGCGTCACCTTCCGGACCGTCGATCGGCTCGGCCAGCTCTTCGATCCCGCCTACTTCCTGCGGCGGGTGCAGGAACTGGGCGACCTGGTGGAGATCCCCGTCGTCATCGACAAGACGCTGATCCCGTCCCGCGACGCGGTGAAGGACCATCCGCTGCCGAAGCTCACGGCGGGCCGCCGCATCGTCGACTGGCGGAACGAATTCGGGCGCCCGGTGGCCGGGGCGCGCTTCACGCTGGCGCCGGTGACCGGCGCCGCCGGCGCGGTCGTCGAGACCGATGCGGCCGGACTGTGGATCGGCCCGGCGCTGACCGCGGGCGACGACCCGCTCGCGGTCGCGCACGGCGTGCTCGCGCCGGAGGACGATCGCATCCGCATCGGCACGCTCCCGAACGCGCCTCGCTCGGCGTCCGCGCTCGAGCGCGACGTCATTGCCGACGACTATCTGGTGGTGTCCGCCGTGGACCTCGAGGCGTGGTTTCCCGGCCGGGTGGGCGCGGCGCCGTCGATCGAGCCGATCCGCCGCTTCAGCGAGGGCAACCGGGTGACGGCGATGCTCGATGCGCGCCGCACGTTCTCCATGATCTATCGCGCGTTCCGCCGCACCTTCCGCAACGACGACTTCAGCGGCGTCGAGGAGGGCGGCCGACCCGCGGCCGAGGGGCCGCCGCTCCCCGAGGTGACGGGAAACCGGATCTATATCGCCGGCTGGAAGCTGGCGCCCGAACTGTGGCTGCCCGACTTCGTACACGCGGAAGCCTTTCCGCCGCCGGAGTACGACGCGGACGCCAACATGACGGTCGGCGCGTTCAGTGCGACCGGTCATCTGATGGGGCTCCTGCACGCGGCGATCGCCGCCGGCGTGGACGTGCGCGCCCAATTGTGGCGGCAGCAGCAGGAGTCGCCGGATTTCACGACCGACAACACCGCGGCCGTGAAGTTCGTCGATCGCGCTGTCGGCTCCGGCCGCGGCCAGGCGATTCTCGATGGGGTGGGCCGCGCGGTCGGCTCGCATCACCAGAAGGCGGTGGTGGTGCAGAACGCCGACGGGCGGCTGGCGTTCGTGGGCGGCATCGATCTGGCGATGAACCGCTGGGACACGCCCGAGCACTTCCCCAACGACGACCGAGCCCGCGGCGGCCGCAAGATCGACAACGCCGGGTTCCACGACACCCACTGCATGATCGAGGGGCCGGCCGTGGACGACGTGGAGACCAACTTCCGGCAGCGATGGAACGCCCATCCGCACGTGGGCCTCGAGGGCCGGACGCCGGTGCCGGCGCGAACGCCAGAGGAAGCGCTCGATCCCATTCCCGGCGCCACCCACGCGGTGCAGATCAACCGGACTGTTCCGCCCGGCGTTCCGGGCTTTCCGTTCGTCAGCTCCGAACACGGCGATCCGGGCGCGCGCTTGGCCAGAGTGAATGCGATCCGCCGCGCCAGACGCTTCGTCTACATCGAAGACCAGTACCTGACCATGGTGGACAGCCTCGACCATGCCACGCTGCTGGCGAGCCCCAACCCGCTGGCGTTCGTCCCCACCGCGCCCGACACGATCGCCGCCGCGCTCCGCGAACGGATCGTCGGACCGGATCCGCTGCAGTTCGTCGCCATCCTGATCCCGCGCACCCTCGGCGAGGATCCACGCTTCGCGGACGGCGTGCTCTACGAGATGCGCAAGCGCTTCATCACCTTCCTGACCCACGGGCTCCCCGAGGAGCAGAAGCGCGATCGGCTCCTCGTCTGCCACAAGCGCAACCGCGCCGGCCAGTTCACCTACGTGCACGCCAAGAACATGGTGGTGGACGACGTGTGGGCGAGTGTCGGGTCGAGCAACATCGGTTACCGCAGCCAGACCTACGACACCGAGATCAATTGCGACGTCGTGGACGGGGAGATCGCGCGCGGCGTGCGGCGCTACGCGCGCGATCTGCGGGTGGCGCTGTGGCGCGAGCACCTGCGGCTGGGGCCGGGATCGGCCGCCGTCGTGCTCGACCCGCGGCGCGGCTTTGAAATGCTGCGCGCGGCGGCCGAAGGCAACCTGGCGCGGCCGCACGACCTCGCCCCGTACGACCCGACCTACATCGGCGACGACCTGACGGCGCCCGGGGCCCCGCCGCTCTACGATCCCGCGAACCCCAACCACGAGATCGTGCGGACGCACCTCATCGATCCCGACTCGCGCAGCCCCGATGACCCGCTGCTCGACTACTTCGCGCTGCTCGCGTTGATTTCGTAGCCGCGGCGGCGCGGTATCATCGCCGCGCCCGGTGCTCGGGCAGGAGGGGTGTATGCGACCGGTCGGGATCGCTGTTGCAGTGGGGCTGGTTGCGGCGCTGCCGTTCGCGCTCGAGCCTGGTGTCGTAGCGCAGGCGCCGGCACGGCCGATCGCGCTTGCCGGCGGCACGCTCATCGACGGCACCAGCGCCGCGCCGGTGCGCGATAGCGTCGTCCTCATCCGTGGCGAGCGGATCGAGCGCGTCGGCACCATGACATCGCTGCCGATTCCCGACGGGTACGAGCACATCTCGACGGAGGGGATGACAGTGCTCCCGGGCCTCTGGGACATGCACGTCCACCTCATTTACAGCGGTCATCCGAACCCGGGCGCATGGTTCCGGCACGCCGCGGACTTCGAGCAGGTCACCATTCCCGCCTCCGCGCGGCAGATGCTGATGGCCGGCGTGACCAGCGTTCGCGATCTCGCCGCGCCGGCCGACGCGATGCTCGCGGTCAAGCGGCGCATCGCGGACGGCACGCTGCCGGGCCCGACGCTGTACGCCGCCGGGCCTGCGCTGGCGAAGCTCGCGCCAGACCAGACCACCGTGACCAGCCAGTTCCTGCCGGTCACCGACGCCGCCGACGCTCGCGCCAAGACGCGCCGCCTGCTCGACGCCGGCGTGGACGTGGTGAAGATCTTCTTCGCGGAACGCATGTCGCCGGACGAGCGGTCCGCCATCATCGGCGAGGCGCACGCCCGCGGGAAGAAGGTGGCGGCGCACGGCCAGACCGACGCGGAAGTGCGTCTCGGGCTCGACATCGGCGTGGACGACTTCCAGCACATCGGGATCGACAGCCCGGAGTACCCGCCCGACATCATCGAGAGCCTGCGCGCCCGGGTGAAGGGAGGGCCGCCGATCTACTGGACGCCGACGGTCGGCGCCAACGGCCTGCTCAACGCCGCCTACTTCGCGACCAAGCCCGAGCTGCTCGACGATCCGGAGAGCTATCTCGGGCTGCCGCCGCCGCTGGTCGCCGAGGTGAAAGCGGGATGGGCGGCCTACCAGCCGCGTGCGCCGCGGCCCGATACCGAGACGATCGTCAAGCGGAAGATCGCGCAGCTGCGCGAGGCCGGCGTGGAGCTCGTGTTCGGGAGCGACGAGGGGAGCGCCGGCGAGCCGGCGCGGCACGCGACCTGGATGGACGCCGATCTGTGGGTGCGCGTGCTCGGCTTCGAGCCGATGTGGGTGCTGCGGCGCATGACGTCCGGCGCCGCGGCGGCGATGGGCGTGGAGCGCGAGACCGGTTCCGTCACGGCCGGGATGCGTGCCGATGTCATCGCCGTCAACGGCGATCCGTTGCGCGACATCGACGTGCTGCGCGATCCCAGAGTCGTGATCCGCCAGGGGCGGCGGTTCAAGTAGAGCCGCGGGCGCCCGTCGCGGCCGCCGGCGCCGCCGCCGGGCGCTGGTGACGCGCCAGCCGGCGAAACGCCCGCGCCATTTCCGCGTAGGAGTAGTTCGCGTTGCG
>DATMDI010000251.1:0-9871 GCA_035557875.1 Vicinamibacterales bacterium | reverse complement strand
GCTCGACCGCGCGCCATCGCTCCGCTCGCGGCTGCGGCCGATCGACACCGCGCGAGAACCTTCGGCCCACACCGGCGTCTATCTGATCGAAGCCGCCACCCGCAACGTGTCGTCCACGACCATCCGTACGGCGCTGCAGGCCGGCCGTTCGATTGCGGATCTCGTACCGGACGTGGTGGAGCGGCATATCATCAGACATGGGCTTTATGGAGCGGTAGCCCGATTGCATGGCAACACGTAGGCCACGACCATCCAACCGAACCTCCGATACACCATCCGAGCCGGCGCCGGCTCGCTCGCCCAGGGGCTCGGCCCGACGCACCGCACGCGCGGCGGCGTCGAGCGCGGCGCCCGCCAAGCCGGCCAAGACACTACGGCTGCCGAAAGCCGTCGCCACGGCGATCGAGGCCGCGCGCGACAAGAAGGCGCTCGACACCGTGGTGCTGGATCTCCGCAAGGCCGACGGGTTCACCGACTACTTCGTGATCTGCAGCGGCGCCAACGCCCGGCAGATCACGGCGATTGCCGACGCGGTGCAAGAGACGCTGAAGAAGCAGCTCGACGAACGTCCGGCCGTGGCCGAAGGCGTGAAGAGCTCCGAGTGGATCCTGCTCGACTACTTCAACTTCGTCGTCCACATCTTCAGCCGTGAGTGCCGATCCTTCTACGGCCTCGAGCGGCTCTGGGGCAACGCCGACCGCTACGACTTCTCCGACGAGACCGTCTGAGGCGCGCCGCGCCGCAGCGGTCCGCATCCTCAACGCTCTCCTTGCCGTCGCCCTGGCGCCGCACTGCGCCGCGTGCCACGGCCTTCTCGACGATCCGATCGCGGGCCCGGTGTGCCAGGCCTGCTGGCGTGGTATCCGGCCGGCGCTGCCGCCAGCGTGCCGCCTGTGCGGTCAACCGCTGCCCTCGTGGCGCGCCATCAGTCTCGCCACCGAACAATGCGCCGCATGCCGCCGCCGGCCGCCGGCCTTCGCTGCCGGCGCCGTGGCCTGTGACTACGACGGCGAGGCGCGGGCCATCATTCACGCGCTGAAGTACGACGGACGCCGGTCGCTGGCGCGTCCTCTCGGTGCGCTGCTGGCGCGGGCGGGTCGCGCGGTACTGGCCGACGCCGACGCGGTGATTCCGGTCCCGTTGCATCCATGGAAGCGGCTGCGCCGCGGGTTCAACCAGGCCGCCGACCTCGCGGCCACTCTCGGCCTGCCGGTCCGGGCGCTGCTGTGGCGGGTTCGCTGGACGCCGGCGCAGGCCGGGCTCAGCCCCGCCGCCAGGCGCCGCAATGTCCGCGGCGCGTTCGCCATCCCGCCGTGGGTGGGAGCCGCCGCTCGACGGCAGCATCTCGAGGGGCGCGTGCTGGTCCTCGTGGACGACGTCATGACCACGGCAGCGACGCTCGATGCGTGCGCGCGGGTGCTCAGGCAGGCAGGGGCGCGTGAGGTGCGGGCCTTGACGCTGGCGCGGGCCTTGCCGCGGCCCCGGCGTCCCGATCGTGCAGCGTGAACCGCATCGACCGCGTCTCGCGGCCCCTTCCCGACTGATCTGCCCTCGGGGCCGGCGGGCGCTCATGGGGCCGGTAAGCGGGCGCCGCGCTCCCACGTATATAGATCCGCACGTCCCCCCACGGCCATCCACCTGAACCGGAGGCAAGAAATGCAGCTCAGAAGGCTCACGCTTGCCGCGCTCCTCGCCTTTCTCCCCGCGGCCGCGTCGGCACAGAGTGCCGGCCCGGTTGTCGCCGCGGCGTCGAAAGCGATGGGCGTGGACTCCCTGACCTCGGTCACCTACTCCGGCACCGCCCGTAACGGCGCCTTCGGCCAGAGCAAGGCGATCGGCAACCCGATGGGGCCGGTCAACGTCACCCAGATTACGCAGTACACCCGGACCATCACCTTCGGCACCCCAGCCGATTCGTCGGCCGTGATCTCCCGGGCGACCGGGCCGACCCAGCCGCCGACGGTGCCCGGCGTCCCGCCGCCGATGCCCGGTGTGTTCAACCAGAACATCACCGCGATGCAGGCCGGCACCAACTGGAACCAGGCGCTGAACATCTGGACGACGCCCTGGGGCTTCCTCAAGGGCGCCGCGGCGAACAACGCCACGGTCCGCCAGCAGGGCGGGCAGCAGGTGGTCTCGTTCTCGCCAGCGCTCAAATCGCCGTCGGGCCTGGCCTACACCGTGACCGGCTACATCAACAGCCAGAACCTCGTGACCAAGGTCGAGACGCGCGCGGACAACGCGGTGGTCGGCGATCTGCTGGTCGAATTCGAGTACTCGAACTACCAGAGCATGAACGGCCTGCAGGTCCCGACCCGCATCGTGCAGCGCCAGGCGGGCATGCCGACCTTCGACGCCGCCATCACGATGGCGACGGCGAACCCGGGCAACCTGACCGAGTTGCTGACCGTGCCGCCGCCGCCCGGCCGTGCCGGCGGGCCAGGCGGACCGCCTCCCGCAGCGCCACCGGCCGCGGGCGCCGCGCCGCCGGTCGAGCGGCTCGGTGAGGGTGTGTTCAAGATCGGCGGTAACTACACGTCGCTGGCCGTGGACATGGGCGACCACATCCTGGTGGTCGAGAGCGGCCAGAGCGACGCGCGCGGCCTGGCGGTGATGGCCGCGGCCAAGCAGGCCATTCCCGGCAAGCCGATCCGCTTCGTCGTCAACTCGCACCCGCACTTCGACCATGCGAGCGGTCTCTCCGCCGCCGCGGCCGAGGGCGCCACCATCCTCACGCACCGCAACAACGAGCCGGTGCTCGAGCGCCTGCTCGCGGGGCCGCGCACCCTCACCGGCGACAGCCTCTCGAAGGTGACCAATCGGCGCAGCAACGTCGTGGAGGGCGTCGGGGATCGCGATGTCCGCCGCGGCAGCAACGGCAAGGTGGTGGAACTGATTCGGGTCCCGAACGAACACAGCGACGGCATGCTCGTCGTCTATCTGCCGGCCGAGAAGGTGCTCTGGTCGGCCGACGTCACCGGGGTCAACCCCAACCCGGGGCAGCTCGCCACGCTGAAGGCGGTCGTGGAAACCACCGGCAAACTCGATTACAGCAACTGGATCCAGGCCCACCCGCCAAACCCGGACAAGCCGCTGACGAAAGCCGAAGTGACCGCGGCGGCGGGAACGGGCACGAACTGATACTCGTTGGCCTTGGGCCTTAGGCGTGGGGGCCGCCTTCAGGCGGCCCTCAATCTGCCATCGGCCGCTCGACGTGTTCGATCACGATCACGTCGAGCGGGATTCGCCGCGGCTCGAGCTTCAGCCCGAGCTGTTCCTCGAACGCCGTGCCGATGGCCGGTCCCTCGGGATCGATCGTGGGGAATCGCTCGCGATTGAACGACTGGCCGAGGAAATTCTGCGGCGTCCACTTCACGTCCCAGTCGAACGCACCAGTCAGGCCGGTCTCGTCCACAATCGGACGCCGCAGATCGGCACGCGCCCATCCGACCAGTGCCGAGAGCTCGAGACCGTGCATGCTCATCATCCCGGTCAAGAAGGCCCTCATCGCCGTCGTCCGCACGCCGCACGGGTCGTCTTTCTCCGGATCCTTCGAGCGCGCACTCAACTCGGCGCAGCTGGCACCGGCGCGACGCAACGAGGGCCCAAGCCGGCCGTCCGCGCGGGCCACGACCAGCGCGAACCCCTGCACCTCCTTCGGCGCGTGCCTGACCCGCAGGCGGAAACGTTCCTCGAGCAGCGTCCGCAGCATGTCCTGCCACCGATTCGACGGTGAGAACGGCGCCGTTGCCTTGGCCGTGACGTCGAAGTGCTCGTTGACCAGCCAGGAGGGAACACCCTCGATCTGCTCGACGTCGACGCGAAACGCCATCTGGACGAGCTGACGCCCCGGCACGTTGACGATCGTGAGCCGATCGTTCTGGGGGCGGACGGCCATCGGCGCGCCGAGCCCCGACGCATTCGGCTTGACCGAGGCGATCTCGAACGACGGCGCGGGTGCTTGCGCGAACAACGCACGGGCAGCACACACGCCCAAGGCGCCGACGAGCAGAGCCGATGACGTGCCGCGCATCGCCACGATAAGACGCCGGCGAGTGTAGCGCGGCCGGCCTGCGTCAGGTCAGAAGCGGCGCCACGGCTGAGTAGACATCAGTGGCCACCGCATCCCGGTCGCGGCCGGCGTCGAGACGCAGCCAGCGCGGACCCGAGGCCTGGCGGAGATAGCTCTCCCGCACGCGAGCCAGCAACGCGAGATCCCGCTCGTACTTGTCGCGATTGGTGGCCTTGCGCGAGGCGGATACGTCGGGGACGATGTCCAGCAGCACGGTCAGGTCCGGCTGCGGCAGATACCTCTGGATCTCCGTCAGCCATGCCGCGTCGAGCCCCTGCGCCTCTCCATAGGCAACGCTCGAGGCCAGGTAGCGGTCGCACAGCAGAATCGTGCCGCGCGCCAACTCCATCTCGATCACCGGCTTCCACTCGAACCGGTTGGCGATGTAGAGCAGTTGCGCCGTGTCGGCGCCGTATTCGCGTCCGCCGTGCAGGAGTTGACCGATTTCGGCCCCGAGATGCGTGTCATACGACGGGAACGACAGCAGACGGACCGCGCGCCCGGCGGCAGCCAGCCGATCGCGAAGCTTCTCGGCCTGCGTCTGCTTGCCGCTCTGGTCGAGGCCTTCGAAGACGACGAGAAGCCCGCGCACGTCCCGCACCCTTCTCCTACCGCCCGCCCGGAGGGCGGGCAATTAAACACTGCGCTGGCGAGGCGGAGCCGCGGTGCGTGTCCAAGGCGGAGCCGCGCTAGCTCTCGAGGGCGAGCACGTCGTCGAGCGTCTGGCGGCGGCGGATGACGGTCCATCCGCCCCCGTCGACGAGCACTTCAGGCGCCAGGAGCCGGCGGTTGTAGTTGGAGCCCATGACGGCACCGTAGGCGCCGGTATCGAGCACGGCCACCAGGTCGCCGACTTCGAGCGGCGGCAGCTCGCGCTCGCGGCCGAACGCGTCGCTGCTCTCGCAGATCGGGCCGACGATGTCCCAGGCGCCGGCCGGCTGCGCGCGGGGCTGCACCGGCTCGATGCGGTGATACGAGCCGTAGAGCGCGGGCCGCATCAGCTCGGTCATGCCGGCGTCGAGCACGGCGAAGCGCCGCCCGTCGGGGTTCTGCTTGGTGTCCACGATCCGCGACACCAGCGCGCCGGAGCGGCCGACGATGGCCCGTCCGGGCTCGAGGACCACGGGCAGGCCGCAGCGCCGCAACGCCGGCAGCACCGCGGCCGCGTACTCCGACGGCGCGATCATCGGCTTGCCTTCGTAGGGAATGCCGAGGCCGCCGCCCAGGTCCACGTGCTCGAGCGGCACACCGTCCTCACGCAGCTGCAGGGCGATGCCGGCAAGGGCCTCGGCCGCGCGCTGCAGCGGCTCGGCGCTGGTGATCTGCGACCCGATGTGGACGTGCACGCCGGTAAAGCGCAGACCCGGCAACTCGCGGCGCGCGCGATAGATGCCGCGGG
Organism: Vicinamibacterales bacterium; assembly: GCA_035557875.1. GTDB lineage: Bacteria > Acidobacteriota > Vicinamibacteria > Vicinamibacterales > UBA2999 > DASYRM01. The sequence goes on along the minus strand of DATMDI010000251.1, from coordinate 4,400 downwards.
CATCCTCGAGCGCGACGCCGAACTTGTTGATGCGAAGGCCGGTGGAGATGTTCGCGTGAGTCTTGGCGTCGATGTCGGGATTGACGCGCAGCGCCACGCGTGCCGTGCGCCCGAGCGCCCGGGCGACCTCCGCGATGCGATCGAGCTCGCCCGGCGACTCGGCGTTGATCGTGCCCACGTCCGTGGCGACGGCGAACTCGAGTTCCTCGCGCGTCTTGCCCACGCCGGTGAAAACGATATCGGCGGGCGTAAAGCCGGCGCGGAGCGCCACCTGAATTTCGCCGCCGGAGTTGGCGTCGGCGCGGCTGCCCAGGCCTCGCAGCAGACGCAGCAACGCCAGCGTGGAGTTGGCCTTGAGCGCGTAGTGGATGGTGTGCGGATAGCCGGCAAACGCCGCGTCGATGCCGGTATACGCGTCGCGAACGGCTTGCGCGCTGTAGACGAACACCGGCGTACCGATCGACTCGGCGATTGCGGTCAGCGCAACCCCGTCACAAGCGAGGCCGTGTTTTCCCAGGGAATACGATGCGGGCACGCGCTTTCGCATGTTATCATGCGCGCATTCCAACCCCAGCCGCTCCGGTCGGTCCCTCTTCGCAGCGTCGAGGGCGTCGTGTCCTTTGAACCTTCTTCCGCGCAGGCGATGGACGAAGTCATTCAGCGCTGTCTTGATGGCGATCAGACGGCGTGGGAGACGATTGTCCGCGCGCACTGGCGCCGGGTGTTCAACATCGCCTATAAGTTCGTCGGCCGCCACGACCAGGCCGAAGACCTCACGCAGGACGTTTTCCTGAAGCTGTACAAGTCGCTCGATACCTTCGACCGCCGCGCCAACTTCCAGACCTGGCTGATCAGCGTCAGCCGCAACCTGTGCATCGACCACTATCGCAGCGCCAGGCGCGAGCGCGAGACGATCAACCGCGACGTGGACCCGGCGGATCTCACTCCGGTGGCTCCAGGGGTGAGCGCCTACGGGCGCCTCGAGCACGCCGATCGGGTGACGCTGCTGCGCGCCGCGCTGAGCGAGCTGCCCGACACGCTGCGCACCGCGGTCATGCTGCGTGACATTCAGGAACTCACCTATCAGGAGATTGCCGACCGCCTCGATCTGCCGGAAGGCACCGTGAAGTCGCGCATCAACCGGGGCCGCACCGAGCTGGCTCGCCAAATCCGCCTCCTGCGCGAGCAGCAGGATGCGGTTCCGAAGAGCGGAGTCTGAGAATGAACTTGACCACCGACCGCAACCACGACATCTCGATCGTGCGCGTCAACGAGGCGCGCCTGATGTATCCGCTGCTGCCCGAGTTCGCGGGCGCCGTCACGCCGCTCATCGGCGCGGGCAGCAAGGTGCTGCTCGACCTCTCCACGGTCACCTACGTGGACAGCGCCACGATCGGCTGCCTGATGGACCTCTACCGCCAGATCACGGCGGCGGGCGGATCGCTCAAGCTGTCGGGCGTGCAGAAGCGGGTCGAGACGATGTTGACGATGACCGGCGCCCAGAACTTCCTGGAGATCCACAGCGACGAGGCGGCGGCCATCCGGAGCTTCGGGGGCTAACCATGCGGACCATCACCACGACGTCTGGGGCTGAAATCACGCTCGATGGCGATCTCCTGGCGGTCATGGAGACTCTCTACAAAGAGGTCACCGCCCGGCGCGGCCTCGACCGCTCGTTCGAGGACATGATGCGCGAGATCACCCATCTCATCGACCAGATGGCCGACGAGGACCGCCGCATGTACCTGCTCGAGAGCCTGTTCCTCAACACCGTGAAGTACGAGAACGACAAGCTCGAAGCCTACATGCGGAAGATCGACAAGTAGGTCAGGTCGGCCTGGTGGGTCAGGCGGGCCGGGTAGGTAAGAACTCGCGAACTAGCTGCGCGCGGTAACCGGTTCTGCCGCCGGAACGCCGCCAGGCGCCGTCGTCGCGGGGCCGTCGACCAGCGTCCAGGCCTCACGCTCCTGCAGCACTTGGGCGGCAAACGCGGTGTGGAGCCCGTGGCCGCCGCGGTGCGCGACCAGGTGGCCGATGATCGGGTGGCCGAGCAGCGCCATGTCGCCGATCACGTCCAGGATCTTGTGGCGCACGAACTCGTCGTCGAACCGCAGCGCGTTGTTGAGCACGCCGGTTTCGCCGATGACGATCGCGTTCTCGAGCGAGCCGCCCAGCGCCAGCCCCTGCTTGCGCAGCTGCTCCACTTCCTTCAGGAACGTGAAGGTGCGCGCCGCCGCGATCTCCTCGACGAACGCCGCTTCGGTGATCCGCATGGTGCGCGACTGGTGCCGCAGCATCGGGTGGTCGTAGGCGATGCTGTAGGTCACCTTGAAGTGATCCGACGGGTAGAGCGCGATGCGCTTGTCGCCCCGCGACAGCGAGATCGGCCGCAGCACCTTCAGGAACCGCCGCGTCGCCGCCAGCGGGCGCACGCCGGCTTCCTGAATCAGATAGATGAACGGCGCCGCGCTGCCGTCCATGATCGGCACTTCGGGCGAGTTGAGCTCCACGACCGCGTTGTCGACACCGAGGCTGACGAGCGCGGCGAGCAGGTGCTCGACGGTATCGACCTTCACCGCGTCGCGGGCAAGGCCGGTGGCGTAGTTGATGCCGACGACGTGATCCGCGGTGGCCGGCACCTCGAGGCCGCCGAGGTCGGCGCGCCGGAACCGGATGCCGAAGTCGGCGGGCGCCGGCCGCAGCGACAACGTCACCTTGCTTCCGGAGTGGAGTCCGATGCCGGCGCAGGATGTCGCCCGGCGAAGTGTCCTCTGTACGCTCATCAGGCCTGTGCCGTCCCTAGGGGTACTACCAACCCCAAGCAACGGAAATGCCATGGGCGACACAATGGCGCGCTGGCCCGCAAGCCCATGCCAATGAACTGCTTATCGAACCATCTGGCCACAAACTCCGATCACCAGATGTGATCGTCGTGGCGACACAGCCACGGCGTCGGTGATCACAGTGCGGCTATTTTACCACGCGCCGGCGTTCGCCAGGACGCCCGTCCGGGTCATTGGCTCCCAGGATCCCGCTGCCGAACAGGGGCGCCAGGAACTGCCCGGTGGCCGACTGAGGGTCGGCCGCCACGACCTCGGGAGTGCCGCTCACGAGCAGGCGGCCGCCGCCCGCGCCGCCCTCGGGCCCCAGGTCGATCAGGTAGTCCGCGCAGCGGATGACGTCCAGATTGTGCTCGATGACGACCACGGTGTTGCCCTGATCCACCAGTTTATTGAGCACGTCGAGCAGCTTGCGGGTGTCCTCGAAATGGAGCCCGGTGGTCGGTTCGTCGAGGATGTACAGCGTGCGGCCGGTCCCGCGCCGCGACAGTTCGCGCGCCAGCTTCACCCGCTGCGCCTCGCCGCCGCTCAGCGTCGTGGCCGACTGGCCCAGCTCGATGTAACCGAGGCCGACGTCCTGCAGCGTTCGCAGCTTGTTGGCGATCGGTGGGAAGTTCTCGAGCAGTGGCAGCGCCTGATCGACGGTGAGGTCGAGCACTTCGGCGATCGACTTGCCGCGGTACTGGATTTCGAGCGTCTCCCGGTTGTAGCGCCGCCCCTTGCACTGCTCGCACGTCACGTAGACGTCGGGCAGGAAGTGCATCTCGATGGCGATCACGCCATCGCCCTGACACGCCTCGCAGCGCCCGCCCTTGACGTTGAACGAGAAGCGCCCGGGGCGGAATCCGTGAGCCTTGGCCTCGGGCATCATCGCGAACAGCTCGCGGAGAAACGTGAACATCCCGGTGTAGGTGGCCGGGTTCGAGCGCGGTGTCCGGCCGATCGGCGACTGGTCGATCTCGATCACCTTGTCGATGAGCTCGATGCCTTCGATCCGGTCGTGGGGGCCGGGCTCGGCCGCGGCGCGGTAGATCACCTTGGCGAGCGAGCGATAGAGGATGTCGTTGACGAGGGTGGACTTGCCCGAGCCGCTGACGCCGGTGACGGCGGTGAGCGTGCCGACCGGAATCGACACGTCGATGTTCTTCAGGTTGTTGGCGCGGGCGCCGCGAATCACCAGCTCGCCGCGCCCGGGATGCCGGCGCGCCGCCGGTGTAGCGATCGCCCGCTCGCCGCGCAGGTAGGCGCCCGTGAGCGAGCCGGCGCCCTCCTCGAGCAGCGCCGACGGCAGGCCCTGGAACGTGACGTACCCGCCGTGCTCGCCGGCGCCGGGGCCGAGGTCGACGATGTAGTCGGCGGTGCGGATCGTCTCCTCGTCGTGTTCGACCACGACCACCGTGTTACCGAGGTCGCGCAGGCGCGCCAGCGTGGACAGCAGCTTGCGGTTGTCGCGCTGGTGGAGGCCGATGGACGGCTCGTCGAGCACATACAGGACGCCGGTGAGGTTGGCGCCGATCTGGGTGGCGAGCCGGATGCGCTGCCCCTCGCCGCCCGAGAGCG
>DATMDI010000250.1:0-10585 GCA_035557875.1 Vicinamibacterales bacterium | reverse complement strand
TCACCTCGTCGAGCTGCGGTGCGAATGGCGAGGCCAGGTAGATGTAGGTGCTGCCGGTGACTGGCGGCACCGGCAACGAGTGGTTGTAGTTGAGGAACCGCGTCAGCTCGCGGCCGGCGGCGTGGGTGTAGTCCACGTAGGCGGCCACGTTGGCGACGAGCTCCTGCTCGTAGCCCATCGTGAAGGTGTACACGCGCGGGTTCTTGTAGTCCTTGTCGTAGACGCGCACGCCGCTGAAGAGCGGGAACACGCCCTCCGGCAGCGGGTTCGGCGTCACCAGGCCGGGCCACACCGGCGCATCGCCGCCGAACTGACGCAGGTTGTCGCTGTTGACGAAGATGGTCTGCTGCTGCACGCCGTTGGTGGTGACCGTGCCGACCTGGCTCAGCATGTTCTGGCGCGCGAAGTAGATGCCGGCAGTGGCGCGGACCACCGACTTGCCGGCGCCCGAGACGTCCCACGTAGCACCGAACCGGGGCTGAATCATCCCCATCTGGCTGGGGATGGTGCCGTCGGACGGAAACAGCGGGTTGGAGAGAAACGCCGCAAACGCGGTCGTCTGCGGATCCACGGTCTCGGGCATCTTCTGCGCGTCCCAGCGCAGGCCGTACTGCAGCGACAGGCTGGTCGTTGCCTGCCACTGGTCCTGGGCGAAGAGCGAGAACTCGTCGTTGCTCACGACCGACGCGCCCGCGGCATCGGTGGCCAGCCCGGTGCGCCCGGCGCCCTGGAGATAGAGCAGGAGCGGACCGCCCGTCGTCGTGGTCCCGGCCGGGCACGACGCCGGCAGCGTCACGTAGGAGCCGTTCGAGCAGCCAATCGCGCGGGGACCGAAGCCGCCCGGCGCGGCGGGCGACGCGTAGCGGAGGAAGCCGGTGACGCTGTCGAAGAGATAGCGGCCGGTGAAGAAGCCGCGGAACACCTGATCGTTCAGCGTGTGCATCCACTCGCCGCCGACCTTCATCGTGTGCGAGCCCTTCACGATCGAGACGTTGTTCTTGATCTGGGTGCGCCAGATCAGCTCGTCCACGCCCGGCTGCAGGAAGAACGGGTTGCCGAAGCGGAAGGTCGGCCCAAAGCCCATGCCGGTGTCGGCGGTCAGGTTCGACGGGTTGGCGGTGCGGGGACGGGTCTCCCGCGAATAGGTGAAATGGGCTTCGTTGAGGGCGTTGCTCGCCAGGGTGGTGAAGAAGTTGGCGTTGAGCAGGTTGATCCGCGCCGGGTCGCCCTCGGTGCCGTTGGCCGACGAGCCATAGGTGGCCACGTCGAAGGTCTCGTTCTCCTTCCGGGAGTGGTTGAAGTTGTACGAGACCGAGAGGCGGTTGGCGGTGGTCACGTTCACGTCCGTCTTGAGCAGGAAGGCGACGGTCTTGATCGGATGCTGCAGCGGCTGCGCCTCGTCCTGCCCCAGCCGGCTCTGGAAGTAATTGAGCAGCGCCACGCGCTGACAGTCGGGTGAGCTGTTGATCAGCGCCTCGTTGGCCCCCAGCGTCGGGTTGCTCACCGGACACGGCGTGCCGATGGGAGCGCTGAGGCCCGGGCGCAGGAAGTCGCCAGTGATGCCTTCGATGGCGCCGAAGAAGAATGCGCTGTCCTTTTTCAGCGGCCCCCCGAAGGTGCCGCCAAACTGCTCGCGATGAAAGTCCTCGAGTTTGGTGCCGTCGGAGAGATCGCCGGTCAGCCCCTCGAAGCGCTGGAACCAGAAGGCGCTGCCGTGCGGTTCGTTGCTGCCCGACTTGGTGATCACGTTGACGACGCCGCCGGCCGTGCGGCCGAATTCGGCGGGCGCGCCGCTGGCGATCACCTGGAACTCCTTCACGGCGTCGAGCGTGATGTCGATGGGCGCGCGCTGGCCGCCCACTTGTTCGCCGAAAAACCCGTTGTTGAAGTCGCCGCCGTCGAGGCTGATGTTGTTGAAGATGCCCTTCTGGCCGGCAAACGTGATCTCGTCGCCGTCGGCGCCCTGCACCACGCTGACGCCGGGCGTGAGCGTCAGCAGGTCTTCGAACTTGCGGCCGAGGATCGGCGTGTTCTCGATGGTCCGCTGGTTCAGCGTGCTGGCCTGCGCCGCGCGCGTGGTTTCGACGACCGGCGTGCCGCTCACGGTCACGACCTCGGTGAGGTTCGACACCGACAGTTGCTGCGTCAGGTTCACGCTCTGACCAACCGTGAGGCCGATGCCGTCGCGAACCACGGTACCGAAGCCGGCCAGCATGAACGTCACCCGGTAACTGCCGGAGGGCAACTGCAGAAACACGAAGCGGCCGTCGCCGCCGGTGGTACGTGACTGCGTGAGGTTGGTGTCGACGTTGACGGCCTCCACGGTGACCCCGGGCACGACCGCACCTGTGGAATCGTTGACGACCCCCTGGATGACGCCGGTCGTGATCTGGGTCTGGGCCGCGAGCGGCGAAGCGGCCGCCACGGCAGAGACAACTACCAACGCAAACAGCGCATGACGCATGGACATACCTCCTGGCGCGAACTGCATGTGAACCGCATCGGCGACGCGGCTGCCGCGGGTCTGAAACCCGCCTCTACGAATGCTGCGCCATAGCAAGACCAGCGCCACGCCTCGTCACATCTTCCTCTCCCAACCGCGAGTTTCGCTGAGCAATCTCGTCCCTTGCGACCCTGCACTCTTCACAGCTTTGTGGATCGTGTCCAGGAAACCTACAAAGCTGTGCTGGGCCTGTATTGTCCGCGGAGCGCCACCTCGCTCGCGCGCCGCCAGATGGGTGTTGCCAGAGCGCCGGGGGTGGCGCACCATTTGCTGAGATCGAGAGTCGGTATCGCCGTGATCGCTTCCCCGCACGATCTCCCGGAACGCCTGAACGGCGTTCCTCACATCGACTTCGTCCTGAACGGATGCCCCGTTCGCGTGGATGCGCCATCCACACATGTGACGCTGCTGGACTTCGTGCGGGCGCGCGGCCTGACGGGCGCGAAGGAAGGCTGCGCCGAAGGGGAATGCGGCGCCTGCGCCGTGCTCCTGGTGGCGCCCGACGGGCCCGGCAGCGCCTATCGCGTCGCCAACAGTTGCCTGCTCTCGCTGCCGCAATCAGCCGGACAGGAAATCATCACCGTGGAGGGGCTGGCGGCGACCGGCGAGCTCACCGAGGCGCAGCAGGCGATGGCGGCGGCCGGCGGATCGCAGTGCGGCTACTGCACGCCCGGCTTCGTCATGAGCCTGTTCGCCGAGCACTACCGTCCGGGCCGGGTGGGTCCGTGCGATCCGCTGGCGATGGGCGGCAACCTCTGCCGCTGCACCGGCTATCGCCCCATTCGTGACGCGGCGCTGTCGCTCGGGCCGGCACCGGCCGGCGCATGGCGCGATCGACTGACACAGCCCGCCCCGCGGCTGCAGCCGGTGAGGCTGCCCAACTTCTCGCGGCCGGCCACCCTGGACGAGTGCTTCGCGGTGCTCGCCAGCCACCCGGACGCCGTCGTCGTGGCCGGCGGATCCGATCTGGGCGTCGAATCCAATCTGCGCCGCACGCGATGGCCGCATGTCGTCAGCCTCGAAGGGATCGAGGAACTCCGCGATCTGAGCGAAGACGCCGCGGCGGTGCGGATCGGCGCCGGCGTGCCGCTGTCGGATGTCGAGCGGCGGTGGCGCGGCGCTCCGGACGTCTTCTCGGACTGGTTCGCGCTCTTCGCCTCGCCGTCGATCCGCAACCGTGCCACGCTCGGCGGAAACCTCGTCACGGCGTCACCGATCGGCGACGCCGCGCCACTGCTCCTGGCCCTCGACGCGGTGGTCCACGCGGCCGGCCGCGACGGGCGCCGCGCGATCCCGATCGCCGGCTTTTTCACCGGCTACCGCCGCACCCTGCTCGGGCCTGGCGAGATCGTCACCGCCGTCGAGATTCCCAAACCGTTCCCGCACGACCTGCGCTTCTACAAGGTGGCCAAGCGCCGGCTCGACGACATCAGCACGGTGGCGGCGGCGATGGCGATCGATCGCGAGACCGGTGGCCGGGTGCGGCGGGCCCGGTTCGCGTTTGGCGGCGTGGCGGCCACGCCCGTGCGGGTGCTCGAAGCCGAAGACGCGGCCATCGGCCAGCTCTGGACCGAGGCCACGGTGGAGCGTGTGCAGCAGGTGCTCGAACGCACGCTGACGCCGATCAGCGACGCGCGGGGGTCGGCGGCCTACCGGCGGAAGGTGGCCTGCAGCCTGGTCGAGAAGTTCTTCCAGGAGTCACGGGCATGAGCACGGCGGGCCGGCCGGTGCCGCACGAAAGTGCGCAGGGTCACGTGAGTGGCCGCGCGCTCTATGCCGACGACCTCGCCGGGCGCTTCCCGCATCTCCTGCACGCCTGGCCCGTGCTGGCGCCGCACGCGCACGCCCGCCTGACCGCGCTCGACACGTCGCCGGCGCTCGACGTGCCAGGGGTCGTCACGGTGCTGACCGGCGCCGATGTCCCGGGCGAAAACGACTCGGGTCCAAATCGGCACGACGAGCCGGTCTTCCCGGTTGAAGTGATGTTCCACAGCCAGCCGGTGGCGTGGGTGCTCGGCGACTCGCTGGACGCGGCGCAGACGGGGGCGGCGCGCGTGCGCGCGAGCTACGAACCGCTGCCCGCGATCCTCACCATCGAGCAGGCCATCGACGCGGGGAGCTACCTCACCGAGCCGCTCCGGCTGAGGCGGGGCGACATGGCGGCACTGGCGTCGAGCGCCGTGCGCTTCGACGGCGAGCTGGCGATTGGCGGCCAGGAGCACTTCTACCTCGAGACCCAGAGCGCGATTGCCTGGCTCGACGAGAGCGGCGGCATCGCCGTGCAGTCGTCCACCCAGCATCCGTCCGAAACGCAGGAGATCGTCGCGCGCGTGCTGGGAGTCGCCAAGCACCAGGTGACCACCGAGTGCCTGCGCATGGGCGGCGCGTTCGGCGGCAAAGAGGTCCAGGCCAACTCGTGGGCGGCGGTGGCGGCGCTCGGCGCGTGGAAGACGCGGCGCCCGGTGCGGGTGCGCCTGACGCGGGCGCTCGACATGGCGCTCACCGGGAAGCGGCATCCGTTCCTGGCGCGCTACACCGCGGGCCTCGGCAGCGACGGCCGGATCCAGGCGCTGAAGCTGGCGCTCTTCTCGGACGGCGGCTGGAGCCTCGACCTGTCCGAACCGATCATGTGGCGGGCGCTCTTCCACTGCGACAACGCCTACCACCTGCCGGCGGTGGACGCGGTCGGCCGCGTGTGCCGGACGCACAAGACGTCGCAGACGGCGTTCCGCGGCTTCGGCGGCCCGCAAGGCATGCTGGTCATCGAGGACGTGCTCGCCCGGGCGGCGGCCGAGCTCTCGATCCCCGCCCACGTCGTCCGCGAGCGCAACTTCTACCGCGACGGCGATACGACACACTACGGCCAGCGAGTCGAGCAGGCAGGGCGCATCACCGAGATCTGGACGCGGCTCAAGGACACCAGCCGCTTCGACGAGCGTCGCGCCGGCGTCGCAGCGTTCAATGCGCGATCGACGCACGTCAAGCGCGGGCTGGCGATCACGCCCGTGAAGTTCGGCATCTCGTTCACGGCCGCGTTCTTCAATCAGGCGGGCGCGCTGGTGCTGGTCTATCGCGACGGCAGCGTGCAGGTGAACCACGGCGGCACCGAGATGGGCCAGGGGCTCTTCACCAAGATCCAGCAGATCGCCGCCGACAGTCTCGGCGTGACGCTCGATCGCGTGCGGCTGATGCCGACCCGCACCGACAAGGTGCCGAACACGTCGCCGACGGCGGCCTCCGCCGGCACCGATCTCAACGGCGCCGCGGTGGTGGACGCCTGTGCGCAGCTGCGCGGACGGTTGCAGCCGGTGGCCGCCGGGCTGCTGGCGTGCGACCCGTCGGACGTGCGGTTCCAGGACGGCGCCGCGAGCGGTGGCGGCCGGCAGGTGCCGTTCGCCGCGGTGTGCGAGGCGGCCTACATGCAGCGCACCCCGCTCTTCGCCCAGGGCTACTACCGCACCCCGGGCATCCATTTCGACGCGGCGACCGGCACCGGCAAACCGTTCCACTACTTCGCCTACGGCGCGGCGGTCTCGGAAGTGGAGGTAGACGGCTTCACCGGCGATCACCGGCTGCTCAGAACCGATATCCTGCAGGACGTGGGCGACTCGATTTCTCCGGTGGTCGATCGCGGCCAGATCGAAGGCGGCTTCATCCAGGGGATGGGCTGGCTGACGATCGAAGAGCTGCTGTGGGACGACAAGGGGCGCGTGGCCACGGGCGGCGCCTCCACTTACAAGCTGCCGTCGTGGTCGGAGCTGCCCGACGTGTTCGAGGTCCGCACGCTCGAACGCGCGACGCAGGCCGACGTGGTGTTCGGCAGCAAGGCGGTCGGCGAGCCGCCGTTGATGCTCGCGATCTCGGTGCGGGAAGCGATCCGCGAGGCCGCGGCGGCCTTCGGCCACGGGTCTTTCGTCAGCCTGGCCAGTCCCGCCACACCCGAACGGGTCTTCTTCGCGGTCGCGCAGGCACGCGCCGTGCGCGCAGCCCTCCGGTGACGCCCGTCGAGCTCATTCGAGCGCCGTTCTTCCACACCCCTGTCAACGCCTTCCGCGATGACCTGGCGCTGGTGTGTCAGGAAGACGGCGGGCTGCTGATCCGCGACGGCCGCATCGCCGAGAGCGGCGACTTCGCCGCCGTGCGGCAGGCGTTTCCGGGCGCCGCCGTCACCGACTGGCGCGACGGATTCGTGCTGCCAGGCTTCGTCGATACGCACGTGCACTTTCCGCAGCTGCGCATCCTCGGCGGACTGGGCCGGACGCTGCTCGACTGGCTGGAGCACGTGGCGCTGCCCGAGGAAGCGCGCATGGCCGACGTGGCTTACGCCACCGGCACCGCCAACCGTTTCGTCGGTTCGCTCGCCGCGCACGGCACCACCACCGCGCTCGTGTTCGGATCGCACTTCAGTGCGGCCACCGCCGCGCTCTTCGAGGCCGCTGGCGCCGCCGGCTTGCGGGTCATCAGCGGTCTGGTCGTGTCGGACCGCTACCTGCGGCCCGAGCTGCACCAGTCTCCGCGGGACGCCTACCGCGACAGCACCGAGCTGATTCGCCGGTTTCATCGCCACGGCCGGCTGCTCTACGCGGTGACGCCGCGGTTTGCGCTCTCGGCCTCGGAACCGATGCTCGAGATGTGCGGAACCCTGCTGGCCGAGCACGAGGGGCTGCGCGTCCAGACGCACATCAACGAGAGCGTCGCCGAGATTGCTGAAGTGCCGAAGCTGTTTCCATGGGCCGCCGACTACCTGGCCGTCTACGAGCGCTACGGCCTGACCGGCGCGCGTACCGTGCTCGCGCACGACGTCCACCCCACCGATTCCGAACTGGAGCGGCTCGCGGCAGGACGGACGTCGATCGCCCACTGTCCGAGCAGCAACGCGGCGCTCGGCAACGGCATCTTTCCCCTGCGCCGTCACGTCGATGCCGGCGTGACGTGCGCCATCGGCACCGACGTCGGCGGCGGCACCGGGTTCGGGATGCTCAAGGAAGGGCTGCAGGCGCACCTGATGCAGCGCGTGGCGGCGGACGGGATGAACCTGGATCCGGCGCGTCTCTGCTATCTGGTGACTCGAGCCGGGGCGGACGCCGTGGGCCTCGGCGACGAGATCGGCGACTTCCGGCCGGGCAAGGCCGCGGATCTCGTCTACATCCGGCCGCCCGCGGAGAGCTCCCTGGCCGAAGTACTGTCGCGCGTGCAAAGCCTGGAAGAGTCGCTGGCCGCCATCTTTACGCTCGCCGGTCCCGAGAGCGTGCGCGAGGTCCGCGTCGCGGGGCAGCCGGTGCACCGTGCCGGCGAGCCGATACAGGGCCGGCTACTGGCCCGATGACCGCGGCCGTGACCCTGGCGGAGCTCAACGCCGGCAGCCGGGACGCATTCGTGTCGGCGCTCGGCGGCATCGTCGAGGACGCGCCCTGGGTCGCGGAACGGGCGTGGGAGCGGCGGCCGTTCGGGTCGATGGACGCCCTGCACGACGCGATGGTCGAGGCGTTGTCGGCGGCGGGAGCCGACGCCCAGCTTGCAGTGCTGCGCGCGCATCCCGATCTCGGCGCTCGCGCCCGCATGAGCGAGGCCTCGGTCGGCGAACAGGCCGGCGCCGGACTCGACCGGCTCACGGCCGCGGAGTTCGAGCAGCTGCAGCAGCTCAATCACGACTACCGCGAGACCTTCGGGTTCCCGTTTCTCCTCGCCGTGAAGGGCGCCACCAAGCACGATGTGCTGGCCGCTCTGGAGCGCCGCCGGCACTCGACGCGCGACGCGGAGTTCGGCGAAGCGCTGCGCCAGGTCGCGCGGATCGCCCGTTTCCGGCTGGAGAGCCTGCTGGCACTCCCTCAGGTAGCGGGCGGTCTTTAGACCGCCCGTCAGGATCAGAACCATGGAACAGTTCGCGAGCGGCTGGAAGCGCAACTACTACGGCAAGGGCGACGTCACCGTCTATCGTCTCCATCGCGACAGCCGGGTGCCGGCGGACGCCAGCCCGGTGTTCGGCGCCAAGGTGCTGATGCTGCTCTACGGCGACGCCTTCTGGCCCACGTATACCACCGGCGACAACAGCGGCCTCATCGCCACCGACTCGATGAAGAATTTCATCCAGCGCGAGACGATGAACTTCGACGGCTTCGACCTCGAGTCCTACTGCCGCTTCCTCGCCACGACGTTCCTGGCGAAATATCCGCAGGTCGAGGGCATTCAGGTGTCGGCCGAGGAGGTGCCCTACGCCGGCCTGCCGGGTGGACCCGCGTTTACTCCCGCCGGTCCCGAACGGGCGCGGGCGCGCGTCGAGATCGGAGCGCCGGGGACGATCATCGAAACCGTGTCGGGGCTGCACGGCTTCAAGCTCCTGCGCCTGGGCGGCAGCGCGTTCCACGGCTTCGTCCGCGACGAGTACACCACGCTGCCCGACCTCATGAACCGGCCGCTCCACATGTGGCTGGACATGGAGTGGCGCCACTCGGATCCGGCGGCCGGATTCGACGGTGGTCACGCGGCACGCCGGGCGCGGCAGATCGTCCGCGAGACGTTCGCCTCGTTCGAGTCGGGCAGCATCCAGCAGCTGATCTACCGGGTCGGCACCGCGATGCTCGCCGACATCGCCTCGCTCGGCGAAGTGCACCTCGAGGCGAACAACCGCACGTGGGATACGATTGCCGAACGCGGCGACGTGTTCGGCGTCTACACCGATGCGCGCCCGCCGTACGGCTGCCTTGGCTTGAGCCTCAAGCGCCAAAGCCCATAATGCCGCGACTATCCACGCACGTGCTCGACACCATGCTGGGCAAGCCCGCGGCCGGCATCGCCGTCGAGCTGCATCGCGTCGGTCCTGACGGGCGCACGCCCCTTGCCTCCGCGGTGACCAACGCCGACGGGCGCACGGACGCACCCTTGCTGACCGGCGACCGCCTCGAGGTCGGCACCTACGAGCTGACGTTCCGCGTCGGCCCCTACCTGAGGCGCGTCTCGCCCTCCCTGCCCGACCCGCCGTTCCTCGACGACGTCGTGGTGCGTGTGGGCATTGCCGAGTCCGGAGGCAACTACCACGTGCCGCTCCTGCTCTCGCCGCACGGCTACAGCGTGTATCGGGGGTCCTAGTGAGCACGGCAGCCGAAACCGCGACGGCGGCCGCTGAGGCGGTGCGGCGCTGCCACGCGCTCGCGGCCTGCAGCGAGGAGCCCGGCGCCACCACACGGACGTTCCTCTCGGCGCCGATGCGCGACGTGCACGCCCACGTGACCCAGTGGATGACCGCCGCAGGCATGACGGTGGCCGTGGACCATGCCGGCAACATCCGCGGCGTGTATCCGGGTGCCTCCCCGGCCGCGCCGCGGTTCTTCATCGGCTCGCATCTCGACACCGTGCCGCACGCGGGCGCTTTCGACGGCGTGCTCGGCGTGATGCTGGGCATCGCCCTGGTCGAATCGCTCGGCGGCCGCCGCCTGCCGTTTGCAATCGAAGTCGTCGGCTTTTCCGAGGAAGAGGGGGTGCGTTTCCGCACGCCGTTCATCGGCAGCCGGGCGCTGGCCGGTTCCCTTGACGACGAGCTGTTGTCACGGCGGGATCCCCACGGGCACACCGTGGCCGATGCGATTCGCGCGTTCGGGCTGAATCCGTCGCGCGTGGGAGAAGCCACCGCCGATCCCGGCGCGCTCGCTTACCTGGAGCTCCACATCGAGCAGGGACCGGTGCTCGACCGGCGCAGGCTGCCGCTGGGCATCGTGGACGCCATCGCCGGACAGAGCCGGCTGACGCTGACCTTCAGCGGCGCCACGAACCACGCCGGCACGACGCCGATGGCGATGCGCCGCGATGCCCTGGCTGGCGCCGCGGAGTGGATCACCGCGGTGGAGAGCGCCGCCTCGGCCATCGAGGGTCTGGCTGCCACGGTCGGCCACATCGAGTCGACGCCCAACGTGGGCAACATGATCGTGGGACGATGCGACGTGAGCTTGGACGTGCGTCACAAGGAGGATCAGGTGCGCGTGCGCGCCTACGACGATCTCCTGCGGCGGGCCGGGGAGATCGCCGCGCGGCGGGGTCTCGTGCTGGCCTACCAACACCACCTCGACCAGCGCGCGACGCCGATGGACG
>DATMDI010000249.1:0-4054 GCA_035557875.1 Vicinamibacterales bacterium | reverse complement strand
TGAGCCTTGAGCCTAGAGGGTCACGAACCGGCGGTCATCGACAGTCCAGCCGCCGTCCAGCACGCGCTGGACGGCTTCGGGGTAGGCCTGGTGTTCTTCGACGAGGATGCGCGCGGCGAGCGATTCTTCGGTGTCGCCATCGAGCACGGGCACGCTCCGTTGGAGGATGATCGGACCGTCGTCGAGATCCGCCGTCACCAGATGGACGGTGACGCCGCTCACCTTGACGCCGTGCGCGAGCGCCTGACGCTGGGCGTGGAGCCCGGGAAACGACGGCAACAGCGAGGGGTGGATATTGACGATGGCGCCGGGAAAAGCCTGGATCAGCGGCGCGCCGATCCGCCGCATGAAACCGGCCAGGCACACCAGCTCCACGTCGCGGGATCGCAGCTCGTCGCCGAGCGCGCGATCGTAGTCGTCGCGCGACGGCCAGCCGCGGTGATCGACGACGGCTGTCTCGATACCGGCGCTTCTGGCGCGATCCAGGCCTCCGGCGCCGGCGACGTTCGAGATCACCAGCGCGATCGAGGCATCGAGGTGCCCGCTGGCAATGGCGTCGATGAGCGCCTGGAGGTTGCTGCCGCGGCCCGATACGAGCACGCCGAGACGCCGGGCCGGAAAGCGCGCCGCGTGCGCCGAGGCGGCAGCGGACACGGCGCTCACGCCGCCGGGAAGCGGCCGGTGTAGCTGACCGACGGCCCGTCGCCCGCGACAATCTCGCCGATCACTCTGGCATCGCGGCCGCCGCGCGCCGCCAGCTCGTCGATCACCTGGTCCGCCTTGCCGGGCGCGGTCACGATGATGAGGCCGACGCCCATGTTGAAGGTGCGGAGCATGTCGTCGAGCGGCACGCGACCCTGCGCCATCAGCCACGCGAAGATGGGCGGCATCGACCATCGCGACAGGTCGACGCGCGCCACGGTGGACGCCGGCAGTACTCGGGGCAGATTGTCGGTGATGCCCCCGCCGGTGATGTGGGCCATGCCCTTGATCAGCGCGCCATCGAGGAGCGGCCGCACCAGCGGCAGGTACGAGCGGTGCGGTTCGAGCAGGGCGGCCCCGACGGTTGCACCCAGTTCGCCGACGTGGCTGTCCACGTCGAGGCCGAGCTGATCGAACACGATACGGCGCGCGAGCGAGTATCCGTTCGTGTGCAGGCCGCTCGACGCCACGCCGATGAGCGCGTCGCCTTCGGCGATGCCGCGGCCCGTGATCAAGCGCTCGCGGTCGGCGGCACCGACGATGAAGCCCGCAAGGTCGTATTCGCCCTCGGCGTAGAAGCCCGGCATTTCGGCGGTCTCACCACCGAGCAGCGCGCACCCGTTCTCGCGGCAGGCCGCCGCCATGCCGCCCACGATCGATTCCGCCACCTCGGGCCGCAGCCGGCCGGTGGCGAGATAGTCGAGAAAAAACAGCGGTTCTGCGCCTTGCACCAGGATGTCGTTGACGCAGTGGTTCACCAGATCGACGCCGACCGAGTCGTGCTTGTTGGCCATGAAGGCCACTTTCAGTTTCGTGCCGACGCCGTCGGCGCTGGCGACGAGCACCGGCTCGCGGAAGCGCCCGGGCTCGAGGCGGAACAGCCCACCGAACGATCCGATATCGGAGAGGACGGCGGGTGTGAAAGTGGAGCGCGCCAATCCGCGAATCCGGCGGACGGCCTCGTTGCCGGCGTCGATATCGACGCCCGACGCCTTGTAGTCCATCAGGCGCTGCCCTCAGTCCGTGCGGCGGCCGTCGCGTGACGACCCCACGCCGGCGAGCGACGACAGGGCGGAGCCTGACTCGTCGCCATCGAAGCCGTCCATCGTGGCGGGCTGAGGCGTGGAGGGCGTCGCGGGCTCGGGGTTGAGCTTGAGGGCGAGCTGCAGATACGCCGCTTCGTCGCGCGGGAACGCTACCGGATAGACGCCGGTGTAGCACGACGTGCAGTACCGGCTCTTCCCGCTCGGCACCGACTCGGTGAGCCCGTCGAGGCTCAGATACGCCACGCTGTCGGCGTTGAGATAGCGGCGGATTTCGTCGAGGGTGTGCGTGGCCGCAATCAATTCAGACCGCCGCGGCGTGTCCACGCCGTAGAAACAGGGGGAAATGGTCGGCGGGCAACTGATGCGCATGTGCACTTCGCGCGCCCCCGCGCTGCGCACCATGCGGACGATCTTGCGGCTGGTCGTGCCCCGCACGATCGAATCGTCCACCAGCACCACGCGCTTGCCGTTCAGGATGCTCTTCACCGGGTTGAGCTTCACGCGCACGCCGAAGTGGCGGATCGACTGCTGCGGCTGGATGAACGTGCGGCCCACGTAGTGGTTGCGGATGAGACCCATCCGCATCGGAATTCCCGACTGCTCAGCGAAGCCGACGGCCGCGCACACGCCCGAGTCGGGAATCGGCACCACGACGTCGGCGGGGACGCCGGATTCCCGCGCCAGCCGCCGTCCGAACTCGGTACGCACCTCGTTGACGCTCTCGCCGAACACGTAGCTGTCGGGACGCGAGAAATACACGTGCTCGAAGATGCACTGCGAGTGCTTCGCCGGCGGGAAGGGTTTCACCGACCGCAAGCCAGTGGCGCTCGCGACGACCATCTCGCCCGGTTCGACGTCGCGGACGTAGGTGGCGCCGATCAGGTCCATGGCGCAGGTTTCCGAGCAGATCACCCACGCGTCGCCGAGCCGCCCGAGCGCGAGCGGCCGGAACCCGTGCGGGTCGCGGACGCCGATGATGCGGTCTTTCGTCATCAGCACGAACGAGTAGGCGCCGCGAACCTGGCCGATTGCCTCGACGATGGCCGATTCGACGTTGTCGGCCTTGGAGCGGGCGAACAGGTGCACGACGATCTCGCTGTCGGTGCTGGTCTGAAAGATGGCGCCCTCGCGCACGAGCGCGTCGTGCACTTCGCCGGCGTTGATCAGGTTGCCGTTGTGGCCGAGGGCCAACTGTCCGTGGGCGCTGTCGATGACGATCGGCTGGGCGTTGGCCAGGCGGCTTTCGCCGGCGGTGGAGTAGCGAACGTGCCCAACGGCAAGGTGCCCGGTGAGGCCGGCCAGGGTGTCGCTGGAGAAGGCGTCGTTGACGTAGCCCATCGCCCGCGACGTCCGGATACGGGTGCCGTCGGCGGCCGCGATGCCCGCGCTCTCCTGGCCCCGGTGCTGCAGCGCGTAGAGGCCGAGGTACGTCAGGTTCGCGGACTCCGGATGGCCGAAGATCCCGAACACTCCGCACTCGTCTCTGAACTTGTCGAACATGCGGCCTCTGTTTTCCTAGTGTACGGCCTTATGCCACCGTTTGCTGGCGTTCGAACCGCGCGGCAATCGCGCCGTCCCACAGCCGCTCGGCGGCCTCCACCGACTCGTCGACCACGAGGCGGCCGCCCACGGACAGCCGCACGCGACCGCCGCCGACCCGGCCCACGACCAGGGCTGGCACGCCTTCCCGCCGGGCCAGTTCCAGCGCTTCCTGTTCCTGACCTGCCGCCACCGAGACCACCGCCCGGGACGCCGATTCGCCGAAGAGCGTCGCGATATCGTCGAACCCGGCGGCACCCGCGGCCACCACGGCGAGATCCACGTCCACTCCAGGCGCGCCGCCGAAACAGCACTCCGCCAGGGCCACGGCCACGCCGCCCTCGGCACAGTCGTGCGCCGACTTGAAGAGCGCCCGCGCCGCCCCCGCGACCAGCACTCGCTGCAGCCCCGCCTCGCGCTCGAGATCGAGTGCGGGAGGCACGCCGCGAATCAGGCCGTGCATCGTCTTGAGGTATTCGCTGCCGCCCAGCTCCGCGGCGCTCGTGCCAAGCAGGATGACGGCATCGCCCTCGGTCTGGAACGGCCGCCGCACGACCCGGTCCGCGTCTTCGATCAGACCAACCACACCCAGCACCGGCGTCGGCAGCACGCCCCGGCCGTCGGTTTCGTTGTAGAGGCTGACGTTGCCGCCCGTAATCGGGATGTCCAGGGCGCGGCAGGCGGCGCCCATGCCCTCCACCGCGCGGACGAACTGCCACATGATGTCCGGCTTCTGCGGGTTGCCGAAGTTGAGGCAGTTGGTGGCG
>DATMDI010000248.1:0-3343 GCA_035557875.1 Vicinamibacterales bacterium | reverse complement strand
TGCGATCCGCGTCGCCGGGCGCGACGTGGACGTCGTGCTGGTGGAGATCGGCGGGACGGTCGGCGACATCGAGAGCATGCCGTTCCTCGAGGCGATCCGCCAGTTCCGCCTCGACGTGGGCCGTGAGAACACGCTCTACGTCCACCTCACGCTGGTGCCGTACATCGGCGCCGCCGGCGAGCTCAAGACCAAGCCGACGCAGCACAGCGTCCGCGACCTGCGCTCGATCGGCATCCAACCCGACGTACTGCTGTGCCGCACCGATCGCTTTCTCGACGCCGACCTCAAGCGCAAGATCTCGCTCTTCTGCGACGTCAGCGAAGAAGCCGTCATCACCGCCAAGGACGTGTCCACGATCTACGAGGTGCCGCTCGTCCTCAAGGCCGAGGGGCTCGATCAGATCGTCCTCAAGCAACTCGGCCTGCCGGTGACGCGCGCCCGCACCGAGGCCTGGGAGGAACTGATCGACCGCATCAAGAACCCCACCGACGAAGTGACCATCCACGTCGTCGGCAAGTACACGGGCTACGAGGACTCCTACAAGAGCCTGAACGAGGCGGTGTATCACGGCGGCTTCGCCCACCGCGCCAACGTCAAGCTTCATTGGGTCGAGGCCGAAGCGCTCGAAAAGGACGGCGGCGCGAAGCTGCTCGAGGGCGCGCACGCCATCCTGGTGCCTGGCGGCTTCGGCTCGCGCGGCACGCGCGGCATGATGAAGGCGGCCGAATACGCCCGCGAGCACGGCGTGCCGTTCTTCGGGATCTGCTACGGATTCCAGTGGGCCACGGTGGAGTTCGCGCGAAACGTGTGCGGCCTCGAGGGGGCCGACTCCACCGAGGTGGACGAGAACGCGCCGCACAAGGTCATCTACAAGCTGCGTGACCTGCTCGGCGTGGACGACCTCGGCGGCACGATGCGGCTCGGCCGCTACGCCTGCGAGCTGACGCCGGGATCGGTCGCTGAGCGCATCTACGGCACGTCGCTCGTCCACGAGCGGCACCGCCACCGCTTCGAGTTCAACTGCCTCTACGAGTCCGAGGTGACCGCCCGCGGCATGCGCGTGTCCGGGCGCTCGCCAGACGGCAAGTTCGTCGAGATCGCCGAGCTCCCGTCGCACCCCTGGTTCGTGGCGGTGCAGTTCCACCCCGAGTTCCAGTCGCGTCCGCTGCGGCCGCATCCGCTCTTTGCCAGCTTCATCGGCGCGGCACTGCAGCACAAGGCAGGGACGCTCGCGCCGGTCAGCGTCTCGGCGGCCGGGCGATAGGTGTCCGACTCTCCGACGACGCCGGCACCATCCGTGGCGCCGGTCCGCGTGGGGCCGCTCACGATTGGAGGCGGCGCCCCGCTCGCCTTCATCGCCGGCCCGTGCGTGATCGAGAGCCCGGCCCACGTACTCAACATGGCGCTGGCCATCAAGGAGATCGCGGAGCGGTGCGGCGTGCCGGTCGTCTTCAAGGCGTCGTTCGACAAGGCCAACCGCACCTCGGGCACGTCGTTCCGGGGTCCCGGTCTCGACGCCGGCCTCGCGGCGCTCGACGAGGTGAAGGTCCGCACCGGACTGCCGATCCTCACCGACATCCACGAGCCCGGCCAGGCGGCGCCAGCGGCCGCGGTCGCCGACATCCTGCAGATCCCGGCGTTCCTCTCGCGGCAGACCGACCTGCTCGTGGCCGCCGCACGCACCGGCCGGGTAGTCAACATCAAGAAGGGGCAGTTCCTGGCGCCCGCCGACATGCGCCACGCCGTGGCCAAGATCGCGGCCGCGGGCAACACCTCGATTCTGGTCACCGAGCGCGGCGTGAGCTTCGGCTACAACAACCTGGTCGTGGACATGCGGGCCTTCCCCATGCTGCGCGCCCTCGGCTACCCTGTCGTCTTCGACGTGACGCACAGCCTGCAACTGCCCGGCGCCGGTGACGGCGTCACCATCGGCCTGGCCGAGTACATCGAGCCGATGGCCTCGGCCGGCGTCGCCGCGGGCGTGGACGCCGTGTTCATGGAAGTCCACGAGGACCCCGCGCGCGCCCGGAGCGACGCGGCCAACGCACTGAGCCTCGACAAGCTCGAAGCCCTGCTTCGCAAGCTCACGCGCATCGACGCCGCCGCGCGGGGCGAGGCCGCCGCGCGATGAAAGACGACAGGCCCGACCTGGCGCTCGCCCGCTTCGTCCTCCAGACCGAGGCGGCGGCGATTCTCTCGCTGGTCGACCGGCTCGACGAGCGCTTCGAACGCGCCGTGCGGATACTGCGCGAATGCCGGGGCCGCGTGATCGTCACCGGCATGGGCAAGTCGGGCATCATCTGCCGCAAGATCGCGGCGACGCTCTCCAGCACGGGCACCGCGGCGTTCTTCCTGCATCCCGCCGAAGCGATCCACGGCGACCTCGGCGTGCTTCAGTCCGACGACGTCGTCGTGGCCCTGTCGTACAGCGGCGAGACCGACGAACTGCTGCGGCTCGTGGAGACGATCAAGCGGCTTGGCGCGCGGCTCATCGCCATGACCGGCGACGAGAGCTCCAACCTGGCCCAGGCGGCCGACGTCGCGCTCGACTGCCGCGTGTCCGAAGAAGCGTGTCCGCTCAACCTCGTGCCGACCGCGAGCACCACTGCGTCGCTGGCGCTCGGCGATGCCCTGGCGATGACGCTGCTGGTGGCCAAGGGCTTCCGGCAGGAAGACTTTGCCCACTTGCATCCCGGCGGCAGGATCGGCAAGCGGCTGATGCGCGTCGACCAGCTCATGCACGCCGGCGACCACGCGCCGGTGGTCCGCATCGACGCGAGAATGCCCGACGTCATCTACGAGATTTCGAGCAAGGGGCTCGGCATGGCGTGCGTGGTGGGCGAGGAGGGCGCGCTCGAGGGCATCATCACCGACGGCGACCTCCGCCGCCACATGGTGAGCGCCACGCACCTGCTCGAGCGCAGCGCCGGCGAGATCATGACGACGAACCCGATCACGGTCGCGCCCGAGACCATGGCCGCCGCCGCGCTGCACATCCTCGAGCAGCGCCGCATCACCGCGGTGGTGGTGGTGGACGTGGCGCAGCGCGTGCTGGGCGTGGTGCACCTGCACGACCTCTGGCGGATCGAGATGTTCTGACCAGCCGAGTGGCTCTTCTGTTTCTTAGAGCCCCTCGGCTGGTCGCAGTATCTTTTGGCGCAGCTTCGCGCGCAGGTGTGACTGCAGTGTGACTAACGGATGACTCCGTACGTGTTCCTCGCCGTGCTCGTCGCCCTGCTCGCAGGTCTCGGTGTGGGCAAGGCGTGGGAGCGCTACAAGCTGCGCGACGGCCGCTGGGTCGACCGCCGCCGGCTGCGCGAGACGCCGCACTACATGCTCGGCT
>DATMDI010000247.1:0-5138 GCA_035557875.1 Vicinamibacterales bacterium | reverse complement strand
CGCAGTCACGAAGTGATGGAAGCCCGCGACAACGCCCTCGCAATCGTGCAGGCCGTGCGGGAGCCGTTGGTGGTGCTCGATGCAGACTGCCGCGTCCTGATAGCCAACGACTCGTTCAATGGGCTCATGGGCGAGAACGCGGCCGAGATCGAGGGCAAGTGTCTCTGGGACACGGGCCGCGGCATCTGGGGCGCCGCCTCGATGCGGCAAACGTTGAAAGCCGCCTGCGCCGGGGAGGCGCCGATCACCGACCTCGAGATCGAGCGGTTCGTCCTGGGCCGCTCGCGCAGGCTGGTGCTCAACACTCGCACGGTGGAGCGGGACGACCGGGCCAGTATTGCGCTGCTGTCGATCGAGGACGTCACCGACGCCCGGCAGGCCGAGGCGCTGCGCATCGACGCCGAGACGCTGCGGCTGCTCGACAAGCGCAAGGACGAGTTCCTGGGCATCCTCGCCCACGAACTGCGCAACCCGCTGGCGCCGATGACGTTTGCCCTGGAGCTGCTGCGGCGTACCAACGGCACGCCGGCCGAGATCGCGCGCGCGCGGCAGGTGCTGGATCGGCAGGTCTCGCACATGGTCCGCATCGTCGACGACCTGCTGGACGTCTCCCGCATCACCCAGGGCAAAGTCGAGCTGCGAAAGGAGCGCCTCGAGCTGGCGACGGTGGTCACCGCCGCCGTCGAGCTCTCACGTCCCGCCATCGACGCGGCCGGCCACAACCTCACGGTGTCACTGCCCGACGAATCGATTGCGCTCGACGCCGATCCGGTGCGGCTGACGCAGGTGCTCGTGAACCTGCTGAACAACGCCGTGAAATTCACGCCGTCGGGCGGCCACATCTGGCTGATTGCGGAAACGAGCGGCGATGGACTGTCGGGTCCGGACGAACTTCGCGTCCGCATCCGTGACAGCGGGGTTGGTATCAAGGAAGAGCTGCTCCCCAAGATCTTCGAGATGTTCATGCAGGGCGACGTCTCGCTCGAGCGGACGCGGGCGGGCCTCGGCGTCGGGCTGACCCTCGTGAAGAACCTGGTCGGGCTTCACGGCGGAACGGTCGAGGCGCGAAGCAACGGCCTCGGTTCGGGCAGCGAATTCACGGTGCGCCTGCCGATCGACCCCAAAGCGCAGCCCGAGCGCCGGCGCGAATACACCGCGGCCGAGTTGCGGCCCGCGAAGCCGCTGCGGATTCTCGTCGCCGACGACAACGAAGACGGCCGCGAGATGCTGGGCTTCCTGCTCAGGGCCGAAGGTCACTCGGTCGAGGTGGCCGCCGACGGCCCCGCCGCGATCGATGCCGCCGCGTCGTTCCATCCCGAAGTGATCGTGCTGGACATCGGCATGCCGGGCATGAACGGCTACTCGGTGGCGCGCACGCTCCGCCAGAAGCCATGGGCATCGCGGCCGACGCTGATCGCCCTGTCGGGGCTGGGGCAGCAGGAAGACAAGGCCCGCGCCACCGAGGCGGGTTTCGACCGTCACTTCACGAAACCCGTGGACGTGACCGATCTGCTCGCCTATCTCGCCGGCAGGGCGGAGGGGCGGCCGGAGCGACCCGACCGGCCGGACTGACCGGCAGACGTCCTCACTGCGCTCGACGCGCCCTCCGCGCCACCTTCGGAACGCGCTTTGCACTGCCCGGTGCTGCGCACATGCGCAGCCGGATGATGCTGCGCCGATCAATTCCTTGGGCCGCCTGACCAACCTCCGCTAAGGCTACAGAAGGCGGCCCCACAGACCATCGACACGAGGGTGCCGTGAAGAACAGCCGCAAAGGCGCACGACGGACTGAGCCGCGCAAGCCCGATCTCGGAAGCAGCAGCCGCGGCAGCGGCGGCGAAACCCACCAGACGGCGGGCGGCGGCAACGCGCTCACCACCAACCAGGGTACGCCGATCGCCGACAACCAGAACTCGCTGCGCGATGGCCGGCGCGGGCCGACGCTGCTCGAAGACTTCATCTTCCGCGAGAAGATCACCCACTTCGACCACGAGCGCATTCCCGAGCGCATCGTCCACGCCCGCGGCAGCGGCGCGCACGGTTACTTCCAGGTTTACAAACCGATGGCCCAGCTCACCCGGGCGGCCTTCCTGCAGGACCCGAAGGCGAAGACGCCGGTCTTCGTCCGCTTTTCCACCGTGGCCGGCGGCGCCGGCTCCGGCGACACGCCGCGCGACGTGCGCGGATTCGCGGTCAAGTTCTACACGCAGGAGGGCAACTTCGACCTGGTCGGCAACAACATCCCGGTGTTCTTCATCCAGGACGCGATCAAGTTCCCGGACCTGGTCCACGCGGTGAAGATGGAGCCCGACCGCGGCTACCCGCAAGCGGCCAGCGCCCACGACACGTTCTGGGACTTCGCGTCGCTAATGCCGGAGACCATGCACATGCTCATGTGGGCGATGTCGGACCGCACGCTCCCGCGTTCGTTCCGGATGATGGAGGGCTTTGGCGTCCACACGTTCCGCCTGGTGAACGCGGCGGGGACGTCCACGTTCGTGAAGTTCCACTGGCGGCCGAAGATCGGCGCGGCCTCGCTCATCTGGGACGAGTCGGTGAAGCTCTACGGCGCCGACCCCGATTCGCAGCGCCGCGACCTGCACGACGCCATCGCGTCCGGCGCCTTTCCCGAATTCGAATTCTCGGTGCAGGCGTTCGACGAGAAGACGGCGGCGAAGTTCCCGTTCGACGTGCTCGACGCCACCAAGTTGATCCCCGAGGAACTGGTGCCGCTGACGCCGGTAGGGCGCATGGTGCTCGATCGCAACCCCGACAACTTCTTCGCCGAGACCGAGCAGGTGGCGTTTCATCCCGGGCATGTCGTGCCGGGCATCGACTTCAGCAACGATCCGCTGCTGCAGGGACGGCTGTTCTCGTATACCGACACGCAGCTGCTGCGGCTGGGCGGCGCCAACTTCCACGAGATCCCGGTCAACCGGCCCAAGTGCCCGATGCGCAACTTCCAGCGCGACGGCGTGCGCCGGATGGACGTCAACCCGGGACAGGTGTCGTACGAGCCCAACAGCCTCGCCGCCGACGGCCCGCGCGAGTCGCCCCAGGCCGGGTTCGTGTCGTTCAAGGAAGACAACGGCGGCGGCAAGGTGCGCGAGCGATCCGAGACCTTTGCCGATCACTACAGCCAGGCGTCGCTGTTCTGGCGCTCGATGACCGAGCCGGAGCAGCGGCACATCGTCAGCGCCTTCGTGTTCGAGCTGAGCAAGGTGGCCACGATCGCCGTGCGCCGCCGGATGCTCGGGCACCTGATGAACATCAATCCCGAGCTCGGCACCCGCGTCGCCGGCGGCATGGGCATGGAAGGGCAGGCCGAGTCGATCAAGCCGGCGCGCCCGCTCGTGGACATGAAGCCCTCGCCCGCCCTGAGCATCATCGCCAAGGCGCCGAAGACCCTCGACGGGCGCAAAGTGGGCGTGCTCGTCACCGACGGGTCGGACGGCGCGCTGGTGCAGGCGCTGAAGGCGGCGGTGGAGAAAGCGGGCGCGCAGCTGCAGATCGTGGCGCCGAAAATAGGCGGGGCGAAGCTGAAAGGCGGCGTCAAGCTAGCCGCCGACCACCAACTGGCAGGCGCCCCGTCGATCGTGTTCGACGCGGTCGTCGTCGCGCCATCACCCGAGGGCGCGGCGGCGCTGGAGTCCGACGCCGCGGCCATCGATTGGATCCGCGACGCATTCGGCCACCTCAAGGTGATCGGGGCCGTGGATGCCGCCAGCCCCTTGCTGCAGCGCGCGGGCGTCGAGCCCGACGCCGGCGTCGTGACGCTGCAGGGGCCGAAGGACATGGCGGCGTTCGTGACGGCCGCAAAGAACGGACGCGTGTGGGATCGCGAGCCGAAGGTGCGGCCCGCGCTCTAGGGCCAGATCGGCGCGGGCGCGTACACTCGGCGGGTGCCGTCGCGAGTCAAGGCTCGTTTCATCCCGCCGATGCTTCTACTCCGCAGCGAGACGCTGCCAGACGACCCGGCGCGGTGGGCCTACGAGCTCAAGCTCGATGGCTACCGCGCCATCGCGTTCAAGTCGGACGGGCGCCTGCACCTGCGCTCGCGCAACGACAACGACTTCGCGGCCCGCTACGCCTCGGTCCTTCCCGGGCTGAAAAAGCTGCCGGCCGAGACCGTCGTGGACGGCGAGATCGTCGCTTTCGACGCGGAGGGGCGCCCGTCGTTCAACCTGCTGCAGAACTACGAGGCGGCGACCACGCCGCTCGCCTACTTCGTGTTCGACGTGCTCGTGCTCGGCGGCCGCGACGTGACCCGTGAGCCGCTCAGCACGCGGCAGGCGCTGCTCGAGCAGAAGGTGCTGCCACATCTCTCCGATCCAGTGCGCTACCTCGCGCCGCTCGACGGCACGCTATCGACGCTCGTGCACTCGGTCAAGGCGCACGGCTTCGAGGGGCTGGTCGCCAAGCGCCGCGACAGCCGCTACGAACCGGATCTGCGGTCCGGCGCGTGGATGAAGATGCGCGTCCATCGCGGCCAGGAGTTCGTGATCGGCGGCTACACGATCGGCACCCGCGCGTTCGACGCGCTCATCATCGGCTACTACGAGAACGGCCGCCTGCTCTATGCGTCGCGCACCAGGAACGGGTTCACGCCGGCGCTGCGGGCGCAGCTGGCGAGGAAGTTCCGCGGCCACGAGACCGACACCTGCCCGTTCGTGAACCTGCCCGAGACGAAGGGCGGGCGCTGGGGCGTCGGGCTCACGGCGAAGAAGATGAAGGAGTGCGTGTGGCTGCGCCCCGTGCTCGTCGGGCAGTTCGAGTTCCTGGAGTGGACCGCCGACGCCCATCTGCGCCACACCCGCTTCGTGGCCCTGCGCGAGGACAAGGACCCGAAGCAGGTGACAAGGGAGAGTGCCTGAAGGGCTCAAGGCTCAAGGCTCAAGGCTCAAGCAAGGACGCTTGCAAGAGCTTGTGCCTGAGCCCTGAGCCCTGAGCCTTCCATCCCCTCAGAAGTCGATCTGGGCGCCGACCTTCACGAAGCGCGGCGTCAGCACCGACGTCGGCGCCAGCCACCGCTGCGCCGGCGTGGCCGGTGTCGGGTTGTAGTTCTGGTTGTAGGTCAGGACCGCGTCCGAGTTGGTCGCGTTGATGAGGTCGATCCCGACGTTGTAGCGGGCGCGGCC
>DATMDI010000246.1:0-11763 GCA_035557875.1 Vicinamibacterales bacterium | reverse complement strand
CGGCCGTCCTCGCGCAGTTGCGGCAGGATGGCGATGGCCTGGTTGATCGGCACCGCGAAGCCGATGCTCGTGGCCCGCGAGCTCACCGCGGCGTTGATGCCCACCACCTCGCCGCGCGCGTTGATCAACGGACCGCCGCTGTTGCCCAGGTTGATGGCGGCGTCGGTCTGGATGTAGCGGTCGAACGACGAATCGAACAGCTTCCGGCCGATGAAGCTCACGACGCCGACGGTGACCGTGTGCTCGTAGGCCAGCGGGTTGCCGATCGCCACCACCCACTCGCCCACCCGCAGCGTGTCGGAGTTGCCCAGGGTGGCGTACGGCAGCGCCGTTGGCGAGTCGATCTTGATGAGGGCGATGTCGGTGTCGGGGTCCGAGCCCACGGTGCGGGCCCGCAGCGCCCGCCCGTCGGAGAGCCGGACGAGGATGCGCTCGGCGCCGTCGACGACGTGATGGTTGGTCAGGATGAGGCCCGACGCGTCCACCAGGAAGCCGGTGCCGGCCCCGCGGCGGGGACCGTCCCGGTCGCGCTCGGTGCCGCGCCCGGGAGGCTCGGGCGCCGGCTCGGGCGCCGGGCCGGCAGACTGGCGGCGGTAACGGGAGCCGCGGGCCGACGCGTCGATGGTGACGACGGCCGGGTTCAGCCGCTCGGCGATGTCGGCAAACGACCCGGCGGCGGCCGGCGTCGCCGAACGCACCGTCGCGGGCGCGGCCGCTGGAGCGGCGGGCTCGGAATGGGCCGGCGATGGCGTGAGACTGCCGGCAAGGACGAGACCGATCATGGCGCCGACCGCCAGCGCGAGGCAGACGGTGATCGCGGCAAACCGCCGGGGCATGCCCCTCATTATCCCGCAACCAGCACGCGGAACGCGTCCTCGTCCAGAACCGGGATGCCGAGGGTCCGCGCCTTGTCGGCTTTGCTGCCGGGCTCGGCGCCCACCACCACGGCCGTGGTCTTCTTGCTCACCGAGCCGGCGACCTTGCCGCCGAGCCGCGCGATCGCCTCCTCGGCGTCCTCCCGCGTCATCGTCGCGAGCGTTCCGGTCAGGACGTAGGTCTTGCCGGTCAGCGGGCCTGCAGCGGTGGCCCGGGCGCGCTCGGCCTCGGTGGCCGCGAGCCTCACGCCGGCCGCACCCAGACGGGCAACGAGCTGCAGGTTGCCAGGCTCGTCGAACCACGTCCGCACCGACTCGGCCAGCACCGGACCGATCTCGTGGGTCTGCTCGAGCTGCGCGACGGGCGCGCCGGCAATCGCGTCCACCGACCCGAAGGCATCGACCAGCACCTGAGCCCCCCGCTCGCCGACGTGGCGGATGCCGAGGCCATAGAGCACACGCGCCGGACCGGCCTGCCGGCTGCGGTCGATCTGCCCCACCACTTTCGAGGCGTTCTTCTCCCCGAACCGGCGCTCGATCACCTTGCCGTCTTGCCGCGTCGACGTGGCGGTGAGGCCGGCGATGTCCTCAGCCGTCAATGCGTAGAGGTCGGCGTAGTCCTTCACGTGCCCGCCGGCCAGCAGCTGCGCGATGAGCGATTCCCCGAGCCCTTCGATGTTCATCGCGCCGCGCGAGGCGAAATGCTCGAGGCCTCGCTGCAGCTTGGCGGGGCACGAGGTGTTCTCGCAGCGCCACACTGCCTCGCCTTCCTCGCGGTGGAGGTGGCTCTGGCAGAGCGGACACGTGTCGGGCATCTGCCACGGCTCCGAGTCGGGCAGCCGAAGGCTGAGCACCGGCCCGACGACCCGCGGAATGACGTCGCCGGCCTTCTCGATGATCACCGTGTCGTGCTCGCGAATGTCCTTGCGGGCGATGTCATCGGCGTTGTGGAGCGTGGCCATCGAGATCGTGGAGCCGGCGACAAAGACCGGCTCGAGCACCGCGAACGGTGTCACCGCGCCCGTGCGGCCGACGTTGACCTCGATGCGGAGCAGCCGTGTCGTCTTCTGCTCGGCGGGGAACTTGAACGCCACCGCCCAGCGCGGGAACTTGCTCGTCGTGCCCAGGGCCTTGCGGCGCTCGACGTCGTTCAGCTTCACCACGACGCCGTCGGTCTCGAAGTCCAGCGCGCGGCGCTGCTCCGCCCACGTGGCGCAGAACGCGAGCACCTCGTCGATTCCGCTGCAGCGCTGCCAGTGCGATTCCACCGGCAGGCCCCACGACCGCAGGAGGGTGAGCGTGTCGGCGTGGGTCGGCGGGACCTCTGGCGCGACCAGCTGATAGGTGAACGCGCGCAGCCCCCGCCTGGACACCAGCTCCGGATCGAGATTGCGCAACATGCCGGCGGCGGTGTTGCGGGGGTTGGCGAACAGCGGTTCGCCCTCGGCCTCGCGTTCCGCGTTCGCCCTCTCGAACGCGCTCTTGGGCAGATACACCTCGCCACGCACTTCGAGTCGCGTCGCGGCGCCGCTGCCGAGATCGAGCGGGATCGCGCGGATGGTGCGCACGTTGTGCGTGACGACTTCCCCGGTGACGCCGTCTCCGCGGGTGGCCGCTCGCGTCAGCCGGCCCTGCTCGTAGGTGAGTGCGATGCTGAGGCCGTCGATCTTCAGCTCGGCGACGTACTCGACAGGCTCGGTGCCGGGGGCGTCGCCAAGACCGCGCTTCACGCGATCGTCGAAGGCCCGCAGGTCGTCTTCCGAATAGGCGTTGTCGAGGCTGAGCATCGGCTCGAGGTGCACCGCGTTGTCGAACCCGGCGGCCACCCGTCCGCCCACCCGCTGCGTCGGCGACTCGGGCGTGACCAGGTCGGGATGAGCGGCTTCGAGCGCGCGCAGCTCGTTCATGAACGCGTCGTACTCGCCGTCGGTGATCTCGGGCTGATTGAGAATCCAGTAGCGCTCGTCGTGGTAGCGAATCAGACGCCGCAGTTCCTGGATGCGGTCAGCAGGCTTCGAAACGGCACTCACCACGGCCCCCGGATGCCGCCCGCCCGGAGGGTGGGCGATTAGACACTGCCTCAGCGGTCGCGTGAGATGACGTAGTCGGGCAGGAACATGAGGGCGTCGCGCGCGTCCGACGCCGGGAACGCATACAGCGCCTTCTTGGCCCGTTCTACGAAGTCGACGGCGACGCGCTGCGCGTAGTCGATCGAGCGCGCCTGCGTCAGCAGGGTGCGCAGCTCGCGCCACTCCTCCAGCGTCGCCGCGCGCGCGTCCACGATTCTCTGGATGAGCGCCGCGCCGTCACCGCCGCGCTGCCGCAGGTGGATCACGGGTAGCGTCATCTTGCCTTCGCGCAGATCGCCGCCCACCGGCTTGCCGAGTACGACCTCGTCGCCGGTGAAGTCGAGGAGATCGTCCACGATCTGGAACGCCATGCCGATGTTGAGGCCGTAGTCCCACAACGCGTCCTGCTGCTCCCGCGTCGTCGGCCCGAGCATGCCGCCGATGCGCGCGCTGCCGGCGAACAGGTAGGCCGTCTTGCGGCGCACGATGTCGAAGTGCTCTTCCTCGGTGAGGTCGACGACACCGTTCTTCGTCAACTGGTAGATCTCGCCTTCGACGATGCGCAGCGTCACCTCGCACAGCTGGCGGATGATCTCGAGCCGATCGTGACTGAGCGCGAGCGACATCGACTTCAGGTAGAGGAAGTCGCCGAAGAGCACCGTGATGTGGTTGCCCCACTTGGTGTGCACGGCCTCGCGGCCGCGGCGCAGTTCCGACTCGTCGATGATGTCGTCGTGCACGAGCGTCGCGGTGTGAATGAACTCGACCACCGAGGCGTAGAGCACCGCCAGGTCGCCGCTGTAGCCCGCCATGCGGGCCGCCATTATCAGCACCGCTGGACGGATGCGTTTGCCGCCGCCGTCCTGGATATAGCTGCCGATGGCGGGGATGAGCGAGACCTGCGACTGCACGTGCCGCGCGAATTCACGTTCGACCTCGCGGAGGTCGTCGCGAATGGGCTCGAACATCAGCGCGAGGGCGGCGGCGGACGACTTCTGCGCGGTTGGATTCAATCCACGTTGATCACACCATATCCGCGCGCGGAGTGTCAACGAAAGCGGTCGCTAATCCGTGTGTGGTCTTGAGGTTACGGGTTGAAGATGCGCCTGAACGTGGCCGTGGTCGCAAGCCGGATCCGCTCCGGAGCCTCGCCGCGCAGCGCCGCGACGGTGTCGGCCACCACCGCCACATGGGCCGGTTCGTTGCGCTTGCCGCGGTGCGGAACCGGCGCCAGGTAGGGGCTGTCGGTCTCCAGGAGGAGCCGGTCGAGCGGCACGAACGCCGCCACCTGCTTGAGCTCGAGCGCCCGCGGAAAGGTGACGATGCCGGCCAGCGACAGGTAGTAGCCGGCGTCGAGGACGCGTCGCGCGGTCTCCGGCGTGCCGGTGAAACAGTGGAACACGACCGGTACCGCCCCGGCGCCCTGCTCCTCGAGAATCCGGAAGGTGTCGTCCTCGGCCTCGCGGGTGTGAATCACGATCGGCAGCCGGCGTCGCAGCGCCAGGGCGATTTGCGCGCGAAAGACGGCGTGCTGCGCCTCGCGCGGCGCGAAGTCGTAGTGGTAGTCGAGGCCGATCTCGCCGACCGCGCGCGCGGCCGGCTGGGCGTCGATCGCCGCATCCACGGCGGCGGCCGCCGCCGACGGCTCTTCGGCGAACTTCCCTGCCGCGTGCGGATGCACGCCGATCGAGAAGCGCACTTCAGGCCAGAGGCGCTGCACGTCCCGAGCCCGGTCCAGTTCCGCGTCGTCGTCGGCCGCGAGAATCGTGAGCGCGCCCTCGAGGCCGGCCGCGCGCGCTCGGGCGATGACGGCGTCGAGGTCGCCGGCGAACTCCTGACCAGCGATGTGGCAGTGACTGTCGATCACGGGCGAAGTGTCGGGTTGGGCAGGTGCGCGTGTCCTACCCGACGCGCGTGCCGGGCGGGAGGCTCTCGTCGGCCGCGATCAGGATGGGCGGCTGCCCCTCGCCGCTGGCGGCCAGCACCATGCCGTTCGATTCGAGCCCCATCATCGGCCGCGGCTGCAGGTTGGCGACGATCACGATGGTGCGCCCCACCAACTGCTCGGGCTGATAGCCCTCGGCGATCCCGGCAAGGATCGTGCGGGGCGCCGGCTCGCCGGCGTCCACGAGCAGCTTGATCAGCTTCTTCGACTTGGGCATGGCCGCCGCCTCGCGCACCTTGGCCACGCGGAGTTCCACCTTCAGGAAGTCCTGGATGGCGATGCGGGCGTCGGCCGCCTCGGCGACGGCCGGCACCGGTGTTGATGCCGGGGGCGCCGTCTCGGCCGCCGGCGCGGCCGGGGCCGGCGCTGCCGCCGGCTGGGAGGGTTCGGTCACAGTGAGCTCCTTTTTCGCGGCGGCCTCGGCCCGCGGCCACATCGGCGCGCCTTGAACCGTGCTGCGCTCGCCAGCTGATTGCCACCGGGCGTCGTCGAGCCGGAGCGCGGGACCGCTGACGGGTGCGCCGATTCGCCGCAGGACTTCCGCGCACGACGACGGCATCACCGGCAGCAGCAGCACCGCCGCCACCCGCACGGCCTCGGTGGCTTCGAACAGCACAGCGTCGAGCCGGGCGGCATTGCCCGGGTCCTTCGCCAGCTTCCACGGGGCGTTGTCGGCGATGAAGACGTTGGCGGCGTCCACGATCTGGAACGCGGCCGCGACGCCTTCGTGCAGCGCCAGTCCGTCCATGGCCTTGCGATAGCGTTCGAGGGCGCTTCCAGCCACTTCGGCGAGCCGGCCGCCGTCGCCGGCCGGGACAATCCGGCCAGCCCGGTACTTGTCCGCCATCGATACGACGCGGCTCACGAGATTGCCGAAGTTGTTGGCGAGATCGACGTTGTAGCGCTCCTCGAAGCGCTCCCAGGTGAAGTCGCCGTCGCTTCCGTAGGAAATCTCCTTCGTGAGGTAGAGGCGGAGGGCGTCCTTGCCGAACTTCTGTGCCGCCTCCACCGGATCCACGCTCGTGCCGAGCGACTTGCTCATGCGCTGGCCGCCGTAGTGGATCCAGCCGTGGCCGAACACCTGGCGCGGCGCCTCGAGTCCGGCGCTCCAGAGCATGGCGGGCCACACCACGGTGTGGAAACGCGTGATGTCCTTGCCGAGGACGTGCAGGTCGGCCGGCCACCACTGCGCCAGGCGCGCCTCGTCGGTGCCATAGCCGACCGCCGTCGCGTAGTTGATCAGGGCGTCGAACCAGACGTAGACCACCTTCTCGGGTGCGAACGGCAGGGGGATGCCCCACGATTGCCCCGCCCGGCTCACCGAGATGTCCTCGAGACCGCCGTCGAGCAGGCGCAGGATCTCGTTGCGGCGGATCTCTGGCTCGAGGAACTGCGGATGGTCCGTGAAATGCCGCAGCAGCCGGTCGCGATACTTGGAGAGGCGGAAGAAGTAGTTCTTTTCCCGGATCCACTCCGGCGTCATCGTCGGGTGCAACGGACACTTGCCGTCGACGAGATCCTTCTCGGGTTTGAACGCCTCGCACGAGACGCAGTACCAGCCTTCGTAGACGCCCTCGTAGATGTCGCCGGCGTCGTAGCACGCCTGCGCCATCTTCTGCACCGCGACCCGGTGCCGCGGCTGCGTGGTGCGGATGAAGTCGTCGTACGAGCAGTCGAGGGCCTGCCAGATGCCGGTGAACTCGGCTTCCATGCGATCGCAGTAGGCGACCGGATTGTCCTGGAACCCCTGTTCGACGGCCCGCCGGTACACGTTCTGCGAGTGCTCGTCGTTGCCCATCAGGAAGTGGACATCGAAGCCGCAGAGGCGCTTGTAGCGCGCGATGACGTCGGCGGTGATCTTCTCGTAGGCGCCGCCGAGATGGGGCCGGCTGTTCACGAAGTCGATCGCGGTGGTCAGGTAGTAGCGGCTCACGGTTTACGCCCTCTCGGTCTGGTCGAAGAAGGCGCGGACCGCGAGGGCCTGCACTTCCTTGACGGGGCGCCCGGATGCCGCCGCGGCACGGACGCAGTCGTCGAACTCCGGGGCGGCGTTGAGCACACGCCCGTCACGGCGGGCAACCTTGATGGGAATCGGACCGGCGGGAGTCTCGACGATCACGGTGCCGCGGTCGAGGACCTCGCGCTCCGATTCGCGGTAGCGCACGCCGAGCGTCGTGGTCTCGCGGAAGATCACCGCCGAGAGGCGCTCGCGCGCGCCCGGCGGCGCGATGACGGTCAGCAGCGTACCCGGACGGTTCTTCTTCATCTGCACCGCCGTGTAGAACACGTCGAGCGCACCGTCCGCCAGCAGGCGTTCCATGACCAGCCCGAAGAGTTGAGGGGTCATGTCGTCGATTTCGGCTTCGATGACCGTCACCCGCGTGGGCGCGCCCGCCGGCGATTCCACGCCGTCCGGCGCGGCATCAGCCTGCAGCCCCTCGGCCACGGCTTCTCCGACCACCACGCGCAGCACGTTCGGCCGGTCCTTGAAGTCCCGGGCGCCGGCACCGTAGCCGACGGCCTGCATTGTCAGGCTCGGGAGTGGTCCGAACGAGCCCGCGTAGGCGGTGACGAGGAGCGCGCCGGTCGGCGTCGTCATTTCCGCCTTCTGTGGGCCGGCGTAGATCGGCACGCCCGCCAGCAACTGCAGCGTCGCGGGCGCGGGCACCGGGTAGACGCCGTGCGCGGCCCGCACCGTTCCGCTGCCGACGTTGAGCGGTGAGGCGACGATGCGGTCGGGGCCGAGATACTCGAGTGCGTGCACGACGCCCACGATGTCGACGATCGAATCGAGCGCGCCCACCTCGTGGAGGTGGACCTGGTCGACCGGAACGCCGTGAATGGCCGCCTCCACCTCGCCGAGCCGGCGGAAGAGCGCCTTGGCGCGATCCTTCCCGGCCGCGCTCAGCGCCGACCGGTCGATGAGGCAGGCAATCTCGTCCAGCGTCCGGTGCCCGGCCTCGTGGTGACGTGGAGGCTTTGCCTCCGACTCGTGGTCATTGTGATCGTGTGCGTGGCCGGGGGGCTTCACGCCCGCCTGCTGATCTTCTCCCTGCACGCAGAACTTGGTGGCGGTGATGCCGGCGCGCACGGCCGGTTCGGTCCACACGCTATCGGGATCGATCGCCAGACTGCCCAGGGCGCGCCGCACCTCCGCCAGCGGCACGCCGGCGTCGATGAGGGCGCCGAGCAGCATGTCGCCCGACGCGCCCGAAAAGCAGTCGAAGTACAGAACCTTCACAACCCTTTCATCTTACTCTGGGCCTCCAGAGCGTTCGCGTGCGCGCCTCTGTCGCGCCGAAGCGGCGAAGGCGGATCACGACGGCTGCAGCTGCCCCGACTCGGCGAGCGAGAAGTAGCGCTGGTCGGCAAGGATCACGTGATCGAGCACGTCGATCCCCATGATCGTGCCCGCCGTCACCATGCGGGCGGTCAGCGCGAGGTCGTCGCCGCTCGGCGACGGATCGCCCGAGGGATGGTTGTGGAAGAGGACGATAGCCGCGGCCGCCGCGGCGGCGGCTTCGCGGAACACTTCGCGCGGGTGGACGACGGTGCTGTCGAGGCAGCCGATCGACAGGACGCGCACGCGCAGCATCCGGTGCTTGGTGTCGAGCATGACGATGCCGAAGTGCTCCACGCTGCGGGCGCCGTACTGCGGCAGCAGCAGCGCCGCGATCTGCCGTGGCGTGGCGAGCCGTGGGCGCTCGGCCACTTCGCGTACCAGGGTACGCCGGCCGAGTTCGACCGCCGCCAACACC
Organism: Vicinamibacterales bacterium; assembly: GCA_035557875.1. Lineage (GTDB taxonomy): Bacteria > Acidobacteriota > Vicinamibacteria > Vicinamibacterales > UBA2999 > DASYRM01. The sequence continues at coordinate 3,116 of DATMDI010000246.1, read as the reverse complement.
TGAGCGGCCCGCGCTCGTCCGACGCCGCGCACGAGTCGCAGATCGTCGGCGGCTGCACGGGTGATCCCCCGGAGCCCGCCGCATCGGTCGAGAAGGTCGTTGGCCAGGCTCAGCGCGTCGCGCGACACGGAGCCGACCGCGAGCACCAGCGCCAGCAGTTCGTTGTCGCCGAGCGCGCCGGCACCGAGTCGTTCGAGCTTCTCGCGCGGGCGATCGTGAGGGGCGAGGGCTTTCATCATCTATACTCGAAGGCCTGTGATGCACCTGCCGTTGCCGCGCGTGTCCACCACCGCGTGGCTCTCGGCCGCGCTGGCGGTGATGTTGACAGCCGCCGGCTGCGGAGAACCTCCCCAGAAAGAGCTCGACCAGGCCCAGGCCGCCATCGAGGTGGCCGTAGCGGCAGGTGCAGAGCGCTTTGCCACCGGCGGCCTCGTCGGCGCCCGTACCGCCCTCATGCAGGCACGCGATGCAGTCAACCAGCGCGACTACAAGCTGGCGCTGAACCACGCCCTCGACAGCCGCGAGAAGGCCCAGGCGGCGGCTCGGACCGCCGCCGCCGCGCGAGCCAGGCTCCGTCGTGAGGTCGAGACGACGCTCGTCGAGATGACGGCGGAGCTCGATCGCGCGCGAGCCGCGATCGCCGACGGCCGCAGTCTCCCCCGCGCGCGTTTGCGGCGGGCCCGCGCCGCCGAGGCGAAGCTGACCACGCTGGTGCAAGAAGCGCGCGCGGCCGTCGACGCGCAGGACTACGGCAAGGCGCAGGCGCTGCTATCCGGGCTCGAGAAGGGCCTCGCCGCGCTCTTCGTCGATGTACACGGCCCGGCACCCGCGCAGTCTTCGCGCGGCACCAGCTAGTCGCAGTACGCGGGTTCTAGTAGGGTCCACCCTCAGGCGGCCCGCGTGGGCCGGCTGACCCCGGCCCTGCAAGACCGCACCTGCTGTCAGAAGACGAGCGGGCCGAGCAGCAGGACGAACCCGACGATCACGAAGAACCCGACGATGTCGAGCATGACGCCGTAGCGCATCATCTTGGTGATCGGGATGAAGCCGGAGCTGTAGACGATCGCGTTGGGCGGCGTCGAGACCGGCATCATGAAGCCCATGCTGGCGCCGAGCGTCGCGCCGAGCGCCGGCTCGATGGGCGGTACCCCCGCCGCCTGCGACACCGCGATGGCGATCGGGATGATCATGTTGGCCGCCGCGGTGTTCGACGTCGCTTCCGACAGTACGATCGCCGTGGCCGTGAAGAGCATCGTGAGCGACGTCGTGGATTGCGACGGCAGCAGCGACGTGATCGCCCGCCCCATGGCTTCTGCCAGGCCGGTCTGGAACGCCAGCTCCCCCATCGCCAATCCCCCGCCGTACAGGAAGACGATGCCCCAGTCGATCTTGAGCGCCTCGTCCCAGGTGATGGTGAAGCGCCGCGCGCGCCAGTCCACCGGCAGGACGAACAGCAGGCAGGCGCCCACCATCGCCGCCACGCTCTCGGGCATCGCCTGGGTGTAGCCGCGGGCGAACGGCGTCTCGTCGAGGCCGGCCAGCGCCAGCACGCCGGGCGTGACCCACAGCGCCACGGTGATGGCAAACGCCGCCAGGACGTTGCGCTGGCCGCGGGTCACGCGCCCGAGCGCCTTGAGCTCGTCGCGCACCAGCTGCGTGCTCTCGGCGCCGATGGTGACGCCCCTGGCGCCGACGAAATGGAACTGCACCGCGACGAAGGCGAACATCACCAGCATCACCGGGACGCCGATCACCATCCACTGGAAGAAGGTGACGTTGGTGCCGGTGAGCCGCTCCAGCATGCCGACCCCGATCAGATTGGGCGGCGTGCCCACCGGCGTGCCCATGCCGCCGATGGAGGCGCTGAACGAGGTGATGAGCATCGTCGCCAGGGCGAACTGTCGTGCACCCGAGGCGCCGCTCCGCGCCAGGTGCGCGCAGATCGACAGGCCGATCGGATACATCATCGCGGTGGTGGCCGTGTTGCTCATCCACATCGAGAGCAGCATGGTGACGCCGCCGAACACCAGCATGATGCGGGTGGCGCTGGTCCCGACGAACTTGCGTGAGAGCGCGGTATAGGCGATCCGCTGATCGACGCCGTGGACGAACATCGCCTCGGCGAGGATGAAGCCGCCGATGAAGACGAAGATCACCGGGTCGGCAAACGAGGCGAACGCCTGGCGCACCGGCGCCACCCGCAGGATGATCGCGAGCACCGGTCCGAGCATGGCGGTGACCGCCAGCGGCAGCGCCTCGGTGACCCAGAACACGATCATCATCGCCAGGATGCCCGCCAGGCGGTGCGCGGGCGCCGGAATCGGCAGCGGCGCGGCGATCAGCGCGACGAGGAGCAGCGGCCCGAGGAACAGGCCGACCGTGCGGCGCCGGTAGTTGAACTGTTCTTCCGCCGGCGAGTAGGTCTCGACCGCCTCGAGCGCCTTATGAAACGTGCGCATCGAGCTCTCCTATCCATTCGCCGTCGAGCACGATGTGCGCCCAGCCGGTCAGGAACACCCCCTCGGGCGTCCACTCCACGCGCTGGCTGCCGCCGGGGGCCACCACTTCCACGTCGCGCCCGCTTCCCCCGTGGGCGGCGGCTGCAACCGCCGACGCCGACGATCCGGTACCTGAGGACGTCGTCGGGCCCACGCCGCGCTCCCAGATGAGGATTCGCAGTCGATCTGGCGCTTCGACCTCGACGAACTCGACGTTGGTGCCGGCGGGAAACGCGCCATGCGTGGCCAGCGCCGGCCCCAGACGATGGAAGCGATCCGCGGCTGGAAGGGTACCGAGGACGATGCACTGCGGGTTGCCCATGCGCAGCACCGAGGCGCGCACGGTCTCGCCGGCCGCGACGAGCTCGGTTTCCCTCAGATCCTCGGGCTGCCCCATCGCGGCGCGGAAGGTATAGCGGGCTCCGGCCTGCGAGACGAGAGCCAGCGTTTTCGTGCCGGCGCCGGTTTCCACCCTGACGACCGCTCCCGGCGTGAGCCCCTGCACCCGGGCGACGTGGGCCGCCAGGCAGCGGAGGCCGTTGCCCGAGAGCTCGGACGCGCTGCCGTCGGCGTTCCAGAGCCGCATCGTGGCGCGGGCGCCGGTCATCGTGAAGAGAA
>DATMDI010000245.1:0-4085 GCA_035557875.1 Vicinamibacterales bacterium | reverse complement strand
CTGCGATAGATCAAGCCCACGGCCTCGACCTTGTGGCCGGCCTGCTCCTCGGGGCCGAACCCTTTCACGCTGGTCAGGAGAAGCGTGTCGTCACCGAGAGGCCGGTCGTTCGGCGCGGCGGTCCTGGCCGGGAAGGCCGACGCCTGCTTGGCCGGCTTGGCGGCGTGCGTGAGCGTCCAGGTGTCGCCGGTACCCCTGGCGAGGCAGCCCACCACCTGCACGATGGCGAAGTTCGGCATCGAGGCGGCCGCCCCCTTCTTCACGATCTGCAGCTCGTCGAGCGCCTCGCGATTCGGCTTCATCTCGGCGCGCCCGGCCGGAAACTCGTTCGAGCTCAGGATGTAGGACACGATGTCGAGCTTGGTTTGCGGCTCCAGCTCGGCGCCGGTGAAGTTCGGCGGCATGTTGTCGCGCACTTTGACGAACAGCGTGGCCACCGACTCGTTCTCCCAGTTCGCCCAGAAGTGCTCGCCCTTGAGCGACGGGCCGCGTTCGGTGCCCTCGAGCGTGGCGCGGTGGCACCGGGCACAGTTGGCTTCGAACGCCTGCTTGCCCCGGGCCACCTGCTCGGCCGAGAACACGCCCGCATAGATGGGCACGTCGTTCTCCTGAGCGCGCGTCGCCGGGGCCATGGCGCCGCCGAGCGCGATCGCGAAGACCGCCCCGGCGATCAGCTGGATTCTCCGTAGGTTCATGCGTCCCCGCATCTCATGCTCCTCGCGAGCTCTCTCGGTGCTCGACAGCATCGCTTCAGTGCCCGATTCGTTCGATCACCCACCCCTGCAGGCGATCCGGTGTTCGCGGCAGTTCCTCGGCGCCGGACGGAAACTGATTCGCCGACAGCATGTAGGCCACGATGTCGACGTACGCCCGCGTCGTCAGGCTGTCGGGAGCGTCGCTCGGCATCGAGCGCTTGATCAGGTCGAACAGCTCCTTGACGCTACGGCCGCTCCACTGCTCCTGAAAGTGGTCCCCCGCGAGTGCCGGCACCTCCCGTGACGGGTCGCCGCCGAGATCGGCGCTGTGGCACCGCTCGCACTCGCGTCCGTAATCTCGCTCCCCTCGCGCCGCCTGCGCCTCGGTGAACGCGCCCTCGCGCACGGAACGCCGCGGCGAGTCCTGCGCCGAGGAGTGAATCGCGAGCACGAGATTCACCGCGCAGGCGAGGACCATCGCCACCGACCCGCGCCGGTTCATGCTCAGCGCGCCGCGACCGCGATGCCTTGCTTCGACATCGCGTCGGTCAGCAGCGCCGCCGTGCTCTTGCGGATCGGCACGTCTTCGTCGGGCGTGCGCGCCTTGAGACCAACGCCCAGGGCAAGGTCGAGCGGCGTGCGCCTCTGCTTGTCGCGCAAGTCGAGCCTGGCGCCGGCGGCAATCAGTTCCGTGACCAGGGCGTCGGCCCCGCGCTGCGAGGCGATGTGAAGCGGCGTCTGGCCGTTCAGGTTGAACCCGTCGGGATCGACGCCAGCCGCCAGCAGCATCTTCAGCGCGTCCAGGGGGTCCGCGCCCGGAATCGTGCTCGGACCGGTGGGCAGACCGCCGCCGCGTCCCGTGGCCGCCATGGTGAGGGCGGTGGCGAGATCCCGGCGGCGGAGGTACGGGTTGGCGCCGTTGGCGAGCAGGATGCGCATCAGTTCCACGTCGCCCGTGCGCGCGGCGCGCATCAGCGGCGTGGTGCCGTCGCCCATCGAGGCATCGCCGCCCAGATCGTGGTGACGGCCGAGCGCGGGCCGCTTGAGGGTGGCGTTCGGGTCGGCGCCGAGCTTCAGCAGCTTGGTGACGATCGCCGGCGCTTCCAGATCCCCGAACAGCTTCGGCGACGGGCGGCCCACCATCGGCGCCAGCGTATGCATTTCCACCGCGGCGTACAGCGGCGCCTGCCCCGAGATGTCGGCCAGGTTGGGATTGGCCTTCAGATCGAGCAGCGCATCGGCCATGTCGTAGTGCGCGTTGGCGAGGGCAATCAGGAGCGGCGTCGCTCCGTCTGGATCGGCCGCGTTGACGTCCGCGCCGCCCGCGACGAGCGCGCGCGCGGCTTCCACCGAGTTCTGACGCGCCGCGTACATCAGCGGCGTCCAGGCGCCCTTCGGCAGCACGGTGGACACCATGCCGTTGACGCCCCACTTGAACGGCGGGAACGTGAGCGCCGCGGAGCGCTTGTTGACGTCGGCCCCGGCCTCGACGAGCACCTTGACCGCGTCGGCGTGATTCTCGTTGGCGGCCCACATCAGCGCCGTCTGGCCGAGCGCCTTCTCGGCGGCATCCACGCGAGCCCCGCGGGCAATGAGCGCCCTGACGGCCTCGGGCCGCCCGGTGCGCGCGGCCGCCATCAGGACCGTCTCACCGTCGGCGCGGGCGAAGTTCGGATCCGCGCCGGCGTCGAGCAGCGCCGTGATGATGGCAGGGTCGCCGGTGACGGCGGCCAGCGCCAGCGGCGTCATCTCGTACCGGTTGGCGGCGTTGACGTTGGCGCCCGCGCGGATCAGCGTCGCCACCGACACGGCATCCTGGGCGCGAATCACCCAGTGCAGCGCGGTGGTGCCGTCGGCCTCGGCGGCGTTGACGTCGGCGCGCTTCTTGACCAGCGCCCGCAGCCCTTCGCGATCGCCGTTCCTGGCGGCAGTCAGGACGTCGGCGCCGGGATCGGCGGCCAGAGCCGGAGCCGCCGCGAGCAGCGCGGCCATCACCGCAACGGGCAGAGACGTGAAACGCATCGGAGGCATCGCTCGACCTGGAAGGCGGCCCGTGGCTACACGACCTCCAGCCGGCCGGTGCTGAGACCCATGCGATCGACCTCGGCGCCGAACTTCTGGGCGATGTCCACCAGGAAGTTGCCGATCGGCGTTTCCGCCGGCGCCACCTGGTGCCGGTTGCCCTTGTAGAGCCCGTTGCCCTTGCCCACGAGCAGCGTGGGTACGTCGAGGCGGAAGTGCAGATCGCTCTCGCTCATGCCGCTGCCCCAGAAGATCACCGAGTGATCCAGCAGGGAGCCGTCGCCGTCGGGCGTGTTCTTCAGGCGCTCGACGAACCTGGCGAACAGGCTGACCTGCCAGGTGTTCAACTTCACCAGATCCGAGAGCTTCCGCGCGTCCTTGCCGTGGTGCGACATCGCGTGGTGCGGCTCGGTGACGTTGATCTCGGGGTACACGCGCTGGCTCACGTCGCGGTTCAGCATGTAGCTGAAGACACGCGTCATGTCGGCCTGCCAGGCCACCGCCAGCAGATCGAACATGAGCATCATGTGCTCGGAGAAGGTTTCCGGGATCCCGACCGGCGCGTCGGGCACCGTGATCGAGGTTGCGTTCTGCTTCTCGGCGCGCTGGATGCGCTGTTCGATCTCGCGCACGTTGTCCAGATACTCGGACAGGCGGCCCTGGTCGCGCCGGCCGAGGCCCAGCTGCAGCTCGCGCACGTCCTCGCGCACCGAGTCGAGGATGCTGCGATCGGTCTGCTGCGCGGCCAGACGCTGCGCTGCCGTCCCGGCGCGGCCGAACAGCCGCTCGAACATCGTGCGCGGATTGATCTCCATCGGCAGCGGCGTCGTGGCGTTCGCCCACGAGGTCGTGTTGATGTAGGCGCAGGCGTAGGCCGGGTCGCAGCCCCCGAGGTAGCCGGTCACGTCCTCGGTGCAGACCTCGAGCGAGGGGAACACCGTGTCGCCGCCGATGCTCTTGGCGACGATCTGGTCGATCGACGGGCCGAGCAGCACGTCCTCGGCAATCGTCGCCTTGGCCAGCACGCCGGTGGACCAGGCCGCCGCGGTGGGCGCGTGCCCGTTGATCGGCGTGCACAGATCGGACACGACCGTGAGGTGATCGCGGAAGCCTTCGAGCGGCTTCATGATCGGGCTCAGCTCGAAGCCGACGCCGGAGGTGGCCGGGTGCCACGCCTCCGGCCGCTCGCCGAGGCCGACGAACACGGTGCCAAAGCGGCGCACCGGCTTCGCGGCGGTCTTGGCCTGCGCGGTCAGCGCCGGGACCATCGCATCGAGAAACGGCAGCGCGACGGTGGCGCCCACTCCGCGCAGCACCGCTCGCCGGGAGATATTCCTCTTTGTGATGAACATTGCTCTGCGCTCCTCG
>DATMDI010000244.1:0-2366 GCA_035557875.1 Vicinamibacterales bacterium | reverse complement strand
ATCGCACCGTTCGACGTGGTCATGTCCGAGTTCAACGTCGTCGAACCGGATGTGCTGTACCTGTCGAACGAACGGGCTGCCGCGGCGCTCACCGAGGCGCACGTCCGGGGCGTCCCGGAGCTGGTCGTCGAGGTCATGTCGAAGAGCACACGGCGGCGCGACGAGACGGCGAAACGGGCGCTCTACGAGCGCATGGGCGTCACGGAGTACTGGGTAGTGGATCCTCGGGCGAACGCGGTTCGCGTCCATCGTCACGACGGCCAAGGCTTCACGCGCCCCGTCGAGCTGTCGGGCACCGCGGGAGACATCCTGCAAACACCGTTACTGCCGGGACTCGAGATCCGCCTCGAGCGCGTGTTTCGAGAGAGATAGCACGACAGCCGGGACAGAGCTGAGACGCGCCGTCGACGGCGGGGCTGCAGCCCTGCCCTACGGCGCGGCCTCAAGACGCAGTTCCATGTGGATGTTCGAGCGCGCGTACAACGCCGGCGCGTCGTGCACCTCCACGAATCCGAGCTTCCTGTAGAGCGCAATCGCCGGCGCCAGCACGGTGTTGCTCTGAAGCACCAGCCGCGCCCCGCCTGCCGCGCGCGCCGTCGCGATCGCGGCCTGGCCCAGCGCCCACCCGATGCCGCGACCGCGGGCGTCGCCGTCCACCGCCATCTTCGCGAGCTCGAACAGGCCCTCGCCCTCGGGGACGAGCGCGCACACGCCCACCGGCTGGCCACCGAGCAGCGCCACGAGAATGTGCCCACCCTGATCGAGGATGGCCTGCGGAGCGTCGAGCATGTCGCGATCGACCTTCTCGACACCGAAGTACCGGTCGATCCATTCGTAGTTCAGCCGTCGGAACACCTCGTAGTGCGCCGGGGTGCACGGCACGATCTCGAGCGTGGGGTCAGGCTCGGGACGATCGGGCATGGCCGGTCCACACCAGAATCTCGCCCTTGCCGACCTCGCCGGCGTCGCCGCAGTAACGATCGTACGGCCCCGCCAGCAGGCCGGCGTCGGCGGGAAACGCGAAGCGCCGGCGCAGCGACGTGAGAAGCAGGCGGACGTGCGGCGGCTCGTAGGTGCAGGCGAGGCGATAGGTCGGCGGCACAGTCAGGCCGGCAGCGGCGATGATCGAGCCGCGCTTGCTGCCCAGGCCAGGTTGATCGCCGACGGGTCCGAGGACGAGGAGCGTGCCGGCGATCATGCCGCGGCCGGCGAAGGAACCGACCCCGCCGGCGACGGCGACAAGCCCGCGACGCATCAGCGCGGCGACGCCGTCGCCCGCGGCGCCAAACACCACGATTTCTCCACCGGTCACGCCCTTCGAGGCACCGGGGGCGGCACCGGCCAGGCGGCTGCCGGCGTGCCCGTCCACACGCAACACTCCGCCAGCCATGGCCTGGCCGGCATCGTCCCCCGTGCTGCCGTGCACGTGCACGACACCGCCGGTCATGTGGGCGCCGGTCTCACGGCCCGCGTCGCCCCGGACTGACACCTCCCCTGCCGCCGTGCCCGCGCCGAGACCGTGCACGGCGCGCAGATCGCCCTCGAACTCGAGGCGGAGGGCGCGCTCGCCGCGCACGTCGAACACGTCGCCGAGCGCGGCCCGGGTGGCTCCCGCCCACACCGGCAGCGCCGCGATCTCGCTCTGCGCCAGGCCCGCGCAACGATCGGGCGTGACGCCGCGCACGTCGAGGGGACCGTCGAGCCGCGAGCGAAGCGTGAGGACGACGGCGTCGCTCATGACGCGGCGCCCATGATTTCGCGCAGGTGGAAGTGATGCGGCCCGAGCTTGCCGCCATAGTTGCCCGCGGAAATCGCCCGGACCCCGGTGCGGCAGGCGGCGTCGATGCCGGCCCGCATGGCCGACCGGATCGCGTCGGGCGACAGCCCGTCGAGCACGATCTCGAGCACCGAGTTGACGCCGTCGGGCAGGGCCGACGCCGTCAGCGGGCGCAGGGTAGGACAGTAGGCGTCGTTGGTGGAGGCGATCATGCCCTTGTAGCCGCGCGACCCCACCTTGCTGCCGCTGCGGACCACTCCACCCGGAAACGGCAAGATCACGCCCGGGGTGCCGTCGATCGCCTCGACCGCGGCCTCCGCGGCCGCGAGCGCGCTGGTCACGTCTTCGGCAAGGATGAGGAAGTTGCCACCTCCCACACCCTTTTTCTGCATGCCGAAGCTTTCCTGCAGCAGGCACTCCCCTTCCATCACCGGTACGCGCCAGTAGCGCTCGCCGTTCACCACCTTGCTGATCTGGAAGCGGTCGCCGAAGGTGCGCAGGGCGCGCGCCGCGGGCAGCCGATCCGGCGCGTCGGGCAACCCGTCGAAGCAGCTTGCGGTCGGGCAGGTGAGCACGGTCTGGCCGATGC
>DATMDI010000243.1:0-2184 GCA_035557875.1 Vicinamibacterales bacterium | reverse complement strand
CCGGCATGAGGCCGACCACGGCCCACACGGCCTTCAGCCACGGCATGTCGCGCCAGCGGCCGAAGTGAAGCCGCGTGAGCCACATCAGCACGATGTCGCCTGGCCGTTCGCCGAGATACGCCTCGGGATCGGAGATCGAATCCACGAAGTCCGAGAACGGTTCGGGGACGCCGAGGTAGAACCCCGAGACGCCCCACATCAGCATGAACAGGAACAGCCAGAAGCCGATTGCGCTGTGCAGGTCCCAGTTGAATCGCCGCCAGCCCGACGACCACTTGATCTTGAGGCTGCGCCGCCAGCGCGTGACGCCCGGCCACCAGATCACCAGACCGCTCACCGTCAGCACGCAGGTGACCCCGCTCAGCACGCCGTTCCACCAGCGGCCCGGGCGATCGAACAGCAGCTCGTCGTGCAGGCGCGCGAGCCAGAGCACGGACCGCTCGCCTTTGGTGACGGAGTCGCCGAGGTCGGCGCCCGTGTAGGGGTTGAAGAGACGCTCCTTGCGCTCGCCGTCACGCTCGACCCAGATCTCGATCGTCGGGTTGCGGCGCGAGATGCGGTCGCCGACGCGCGTCACGGTGTGACCTGGGTAGGCGCGCAGCGCCGCGCTTCGGAGCTCGTCGGACGTCAACCGGCGCGCCTTGGCGTCGTAGACCGGCCGTACCGTGCGGAAGTATGCGTCGAGCTCGTTGCGATAGACCAGGACGCTGCCGGTGAGGCTCAGCATCACGAGATACAGCCCGAGCGCGAGCCCGGTCCAGAGGTGAATCTGAAACAACGCGCGCCGCAGCCACACGGTCTGCGGCTGCCGCGTCCACTTCGACCACACGCTCATTCGCGATCCTCGCGCCACATCGCCTCGGGAGTTGTACACCATTCTTCGCGGATTCCGCGCCATCTGCGCGCGAGCGCACGACGCGGCGCGGTTTGGCCTGTACCGGCTCTCGACGTGCGTGCCGCGCTGCGGAGGCCTGCGTGTCGGGCCGATAGACGGGGAGGTGGCTCAGCTCGCCTTCACGACCGCATCCGCCCGTCTCGAGGCGGCGCTCCGGCTGGCGCTGCTGGCGCTGGCCGCGACGCTGCTGCCGGCACCCGCCGACGCGCAGATTTACGCGTGGCGCGACGCCAACGGCACGCTGGTGCTGTCGGACCGCGAGCTCGACACGCCGACGAAAATCTACGAAGTGCCTGGCGCGCCGGCCTACCGCACCACCACGGCCCAGGCGGCAGACGCATCGGCGCCGCGGTTCGACGCCTTCGTGGTGGCGCACGCGCAGCGGCATGCCCTGCGGCCCGAGCTCGTGCGGGCGGTGATTCAGGTGGAGTCTGGCTACAACCCGCGCGCGACGTCGCCCAAGGGCGCGATGGGGCTGATGCAGTTGATGCCGGCGACGGCGCGGGAACTCGGCGTCCGCAACCCGTACGACCCGGAGGAGAACATTCGCGCCGGCACGGCCTACCTGCGCCGGCTGCTCGACAAGTACGACGGCAACGAGGAGCTGGCCCTCGCCGCCTACAACGCCGGCGCGGGCGCCGTGGATCGCTATGGCCACGTGCCACCGTATCGCGAGACACGCGACTACGTCCGCAAGGTCGGCCTGAAGGCCGCCAACGATGGCGGCGCACAAGCGAAGTTCCGCATCTACAAGACCGTCGAGATCATCGACGGCCGGGCCGTGCCCCGCTACTCGACCCAGCGCCCTGCCGCTGGTACCTTCGAAATCATCCGCCGCTGAGCGCCGCCGCCAACCGCGGCGTATATTGAAATCCATGAGGGTGAGCACGCGGCGCCTGTCTCTGGCCGCGCTCGCGGCTGGCCTGCTGGCGGCTCTGCCGCACCAGCCGGCGGCGGCGCAGCGCGGCACGCCGCGTCCCGAACCGATCCCCGCCTCGCTCGAAGCCATGGTGGACGCCGAGCGCGCCTTTGCAAAGCTTGCCTTGGAGGTGGGCTGGAAGCAGGCGTTTCTGGAGTTTTTCTCCGACAGCGCCATCGGCTACGACGGCGAGCAGGTCGGTCTGGCCAAGGAACAGATCCGGACCAATCCCGACCCGCCCAAGGATCATCAGCTGTTGTGGGATCCCCGCTACGGCGACGTCTCGCGCAGTGGGGAACTGGGCTACCTCACCGGCCCGTCGCGCAACATCCTGCCGTCGCGCAACAACGGCCAGCCGCGGCACGGGGTC
>DATMDI010000242.1:0-2525 GCA_035557875.1 Vicinamibacterales bacterium | reverse complement strand
TGGATCGCACGCATCAACGCGTTCCTGCAGGAGCGCATTTCGGGCATGGCGACGGTGCAGCTCTACCGCCGCGAGGCGCGCGACGCCGACGCCTTCGACGCCATCAACCGCGCGCACCGCGACGCCAACGTGGACTCGATCTTCTATTACGCCGTCTTCTACCCGGCGATCGAGCTCGTGAGCGCGCTGGCGGCGGCGCTGCTGCTGTGGGTGGGCGGCGGCTGGGTGCTGCGCGACGCGTTGACGCTCGGCTCGCTGGTGGCGTTCCTGCAGTACTCCCAGCGCTTCTTCCGGCCCATCAGCGACCTGTCCGAGAAATTCAACGTGCTGCAGGGCGCGATGGCCTCGTCCGAGCGCATCTTCACGCTGCTCGACACGCCGGTCGAGATCAGCTCACCGCCGGGAGGACGCCTTGCGCGGCGCGGCGCCATCCGGTTCGAGCACGTCAGCTTTGCCTACCTCCCAGGCGAGCCGGTGCTCAAAGATGTGTCCTTCGAGGTGCAGCCCGGCCAGCGCATCGGCATCGTCGGCGCGACCGGCTCGGGCAAGACCACCCTCATGAGCCTGTTGCTGCGGTTCTACGACGTGCAGGAGGGGCGGATCACCATCGACGGCGACGACATCCGCACGCTCGATCTGGCCAGCCTGCGCGCCCAGTTCGGACTGGTGCTGCAGGACGTGCATCTCTTTTCGGGCACGATTGCCGGCAACGTCCGCCTCGGGCACGTCGACATCACCGACGCCGCGGTGCGGCGCGCCGTGGATGCGGTGCACGCCGGACCGTTCATCGACCGCTTGCCCGGCGGCCTCGATGCGGCCGTGGCGGAGCGGGGCAGCACGCTGTCAGTCGGGCAGAAGCAGCTGCTGTCGCTTGCGCGGGCGCTGGCGGCGGATCCTCCGATCCTGATTCTCGACGAGGCGACGTCGAGCGTGGACACCGAGACCGAGCTGTTGATTCGCGACGCGTTGCGCGTCGTGATGGACGGGCGCACGACCCTGGCCATCGCCCACCGGCTTTCGACGATTCAGGACCTGGACTCGATTCTGGTGCTGCACAAGGGCGAATTGCGCGAGCAGGGCACCCACCAGCAGCTGCTGGCGCGCCGGGGTATCTACCACCGGCTGTACGAACTGCAGTTCGCGAGCACCGGCGGCGCCGCGTCCGTTAGCGGGTCGGCGGAGCAGTCTCAGCAGACGCCGGCTTAGGTTCGTCCTCAGACACCGTCGATGGCTCGTGCGTCGATGTCCCTGGCGCCGTGGCGTCGGCGCCGAAGCCGTCGCTGCCGTCGGCGGGCGGCGCTGGAGCGTGCGGCGGAGTGTCCTCGCTCTCGGGCTTCTCGTTGCGCGAGGCCTCGGCACGTCGCGCCAGCTCCCGCCGGCGGAACAGCCGGTCGATCAGGCTCGGCGAGCTGGCCCGCGGATCCCATCCCAGGCGAAGCACTGTGACTTCGATGCGCCGCCGGCCGAACGCCAGCGCCTCGTTGCAGTTCCAGAGGTAGAGGTCGATGTGACGGCCCTGCACCTTGGGGCCGGTGTCCATGATGGTGTAGACGCCGTTGTACTCCGGGTCGCCGGTCGCCAGCGTGACGACGGTGCCCACCGGCAGCAGCTTCGGATCGGCGGCGGCAATACCGCGCCGCACGCTGACACCTGCGGCGGTCGTCAGCCCTTTGCAGTAGGCGGTCCCATCGAAGACCAGGTGCGCCCCTGGCGCCGGGGCCTCGTCCTCGCTTCGCACCATCTCGAGCCAGGCGGTGTAGCCGGAGTCGAGCATGCGGGTCTCGTAGGCCCACACTACGACGACGAGCACGGCGAGCAGCGCCACGATGGTCCGGCGAGTCGGCGAAAGGGACGTGAACGCCATAGCCTCCGAACCTGCATGCCTGGCCGGCGCCAGACCTACCTGAAGTGTTCGAACCCGCGCGGCAGTTCCCAGCCGCCCTTGGCGTCGCGCACGACGAGCTCGAGCGCACGGGTCACCACGCCGATCCGGGTTATCGGCAGATCCCCGATTCGCCGGCGGGCCCCGCGCAGCCGGCCGCGGTGGCGCGGCCGCACCGTGAAGAGCAGCTCGTAGTCGTCGCCGCCGCCGAGCGCGCTCGCCAGCGAGTCGGTACCGGCATTTACGTACCAGTCGCGGGCGTCACTGGAAATCGGCACCGCTGTCGCGTCGAGCTCGACGCCCACGCCCGACGCGGCTGCGAGCTGTCGCAGCCCATCGGCGAGGCCGTCGCTCAGGTCCACGCAACTCGACGCGGCTTCGTAGTGCGCCAGCTGGTGGCCGGCCTGCAGCCGGGATTCGGGACGAAGATAACGCGTCACGCAGGGAGAGTCGAGCGGCGGTGCGGCGGTGCGTCCAGCCGCGGCGCTCTGGAGCATGGCCAGCCCGGCAGCGGCGTCGCCGACCCAGCCGGTGACGTACACCTCGTCGCCGGGCCGCGCGCCGGCGCGGGTGAGAGCCCGGCGCGGCTTCACCGAGCCGATGGCGGTGACGTTGACGACCAGGGGTCCGGGCGTGCGAGTGA
>DATMDI010000241.1:0-6097 GCA_035557875.1 Vicinamibacterales bacterium | reverse complement strand
AGGATCGCCGCGCGCTCCTTGTCGGTGTCACCCTGCCCGAACAGCTTCTGGAACACCGCCCGGGGGTTGCCTTCCTGCGGCAGCGACTGCGTCGGCGTGCGCCAGGCCACGCGCGCGCCGCCGAGCGCCGTCGTGAGCTCGAGCGAGGGCACCCGCGTCTCCTGGCCGATGTGCCGGGCGGCGAGCTGGTCGGCGCTGACGCCGGAGTCGGGTCCCGCCGCACCGTGCTCCCACGGCCTCACGCAGGTGAGCCACGTCATCTCGATGTAGCCGTGCGGCTCGGGCGTTTCGCCCGGCTTGTTGCGCAGCCCCGAGACGATCGTCAGGTGCTGCTTCAGCGGCTCGAGCGGCTGCAGGATCGGCGACAGGTCGAAGTTGGCGCCGGTCTGCGCGGGCGACCAGCGGTCCATGATGGCGCCGTGCGGAAAGCCGATGAACGCGAACCGCTTCGGCGTCGAGCCGGCGGCGGTCTGCGCCCACGCCGTCGCGGCCGGATTCATCGCGTCGAGGAGCGGCAGCGCAATCGTGGCGCCCACGCCCTTCAATACCGTGCGCCGTGAGACGTGCTTCTGCGACAGATACATGTGTCTCTCCGTTACTCCGTCGTGGCGGCCGGCTTCAGCCGGCCCTGGGCCGCCTAAGGGCGGCCCCTACTTCCGTGCCGTCTGCGTCGGCGCCGGCTGCGGCACGCGCCGCATCCGGAACTGGTCGCTGCGCACCACCGCCTGGACCAGCGCCGAGAACCGGTAGCCGCTGCCCGCCGCGCTGTTCACCATGCGGCGCACGGTGGGCATGTCGTACGCCTCCAGTTTGCGCCCAGTAGCGTAGGTCAGCAACCCCTCGGCAAACGTCTGGACGAACTGCCCGGGCCGGCGCGTCAACGCCTGCCGGAGGTCGTCTGGCCCGTTGACCGGCGTGCCGTCCGGCAGCACCCCCGACGAATCGATGGCGGCGCCGGCGTAGCGATCCCGGTCGCGCCACATGCCGGTGGCGTCGAAGTTCTCGAGCGCCAGGCCCAGCGGATCCATCACCGCGTGGCACGCGGCACAGGTCGGGCTGGCGCGGTGCTTGGCGATCATCTCGCGGACGGTCAGCGCCTTGGTGGTGCCGATGTCCTTCTCGTCGAGGGTCGGAACGTTGGCGGGCGGATTGGCCGGCGGTACGCCCTGAATGTGCTTGAGGATGAAGGCCCCGCGCAGCACCGGCGACGTGCGGTTCGGATAGGCCGCGGCCATCAGCACCCCGCCCTTGCCGAGCAGGCCCCAGCGCGCCGACTGCGCCAGCTCGACGCGCCGGAAGCGATCCCCCTTCACGTCGGTGATGCCGTAGTGCAGCGCGACGCGCTCGTTGACGAAGGTGTGCTTCGCCGTCAACAGATCCACGACGCTACGGTCTTCCCTGAACAGGCTGTCGGCAAACAGCGTGAGCTCGGTGCGGAAGTCGTCGCGCGGATCGGAGCGGCCCGACGCATACGGGAACACCGCCGAGTCGGGAACAATCTCGTCGAGCCGCTTCATGTCGAGCCACTGGTGGACGAAGTTGCTCGCCAGCGTCACCGACCGGGGATCCGCCAGCATCCGCCGGACCTGCCGATCGAGCGCCGCCGGCTGCTTGAGCGTGCCGGCGATGGCCGCCTGGAGCAGTTCGTCGTCGGGAATCGTGTTCCAGAGGAAGAACGACAGGCTCGACGCGAGCTCGAGATCGCTGATCGCGTAGGCGCTACCTGGCGCCAGCCCCTTGGGCACCCGCTCGCCGCGGTAGAGGAAGAAGGGGCTCGCGAGCACGCCCGTGACGGCGCTGCGGACGCCGCCCTCGAAACCGCCCTCCTTCTCCGCGTCCTGGTAGTACGCGAACAGCTCGTTCACGTCCTCCGCGGTAACCGGCCGACGATACGCGCGCTTCGCGAGCGACCCGATGATCGTCTTCGCGCACGCGCTGCGTGCCTCGGCCGTCGCCCCGGCCGGCGGCTGGCAGACGAAGATCCGGTCGCGGCTCGGCGTGGCGCTCAGGCCCTGCGGATTGAACGGCCCGCGCACCTGGAACGAGCCGATGCGATAGAACCGATCCTGGCCGCCTCCCTTCGCGAACATCTGCAGCTGGTCGTCCGACTCGGCGAAGGTGCGCCGCTTGAACGCCACGCCAATCCGGTGCGGCCCGGCGGTGGTGGTGAAGCGGATGTTCTTCAGGCGCGCGTTGACGCGGTCGAGCGCGCCGTTCTGCACCTGGTCGTACAGCTTCATGTCCTCTTCGCCGCCGATGACCGTCTCGTAGACGACCTTGCTGTCCACCGTCACGACCAGCGGGTTCTCGAACTCCATCCCGTTGCCCCAGATGTGGGTGACCATGTCGGCGATGTCGACGACGTATTCCCCGTCCGACGGGAGATCGACGTTGGCGAGAATGCCGCCGCGGGTCCCGAGCGGCAGCCCCGGCACGTGGGTGAGCTGCGATCCGGGTCCGGCGCGGAAAGTCCATCCGCCGGGGCGGGCGTCGGCACGGCCCATCGCCTTCACGGCCACGGCGCGGGCGGCGCTGACGTACTGCTCGATGAAGGACGGCGACACCTGCAGCGCCGCCGCGATGTTGTCGAATCCGTCCGAGACGTCGTCGGCCGGCAGCACTTCGGTGGCGTCGAATTCCACCGCCAGGAGATCCCGCACGGCGTTCGCGTATTCCTTGCGATTGAGCCGGTGCAGCACCAGACGATCGGGAATGTGCGCCTGGCCCTGCGCCCGGTCGAGCGTCTGCTCGAGCCACGCCACCAGGGCATCCGCGGTGGCCGCGTCGGGCTGCCGGGAGCCGGGCGGCGGCATGACGCGGCCGCGCACCTTGCGTACCGCCTTCTCGAACACGTCGGTGTGCTGGCCGACACCCTCGGGCGTCAGGCCGTCGAGGCTGAGGCCGGCGGTCTTCACGCGGTCGTTGTGGCACGTAGCGCAGTACTGCTTGATCGCCGCGAGCTGAGCCTGGGGATCGGCTCCGGCGGGGCTCAAGCCCCGCCCTACGCGATCCTTGTCGGGCGCGGCTTGAGGCGCGCCGTTCTGCGACGCCGCGAACCCCACGCTCAGCGAGGCCACGAACACGCCGGCAACGGCCGTCGTGGCGAGCGTGCGTGCGGCAAGGAGTGGAGTGCGCATCGGCTTAAGCGTCCGGAGAGAGGTACGCCCAGAGGCTCTCGAACGCGCGCCGGACGAACTCGTCGGGATTCCCCATCTGCGCATCGAATTCCTTCGTCGGCCTGGCTTCGACCGCTTCGGTCGGCCCACGCCCCTTGTTGAGCAGCTGCGTCAGCCGTGTGTAGATGGTGCCGTACATCTCGGCCTGGGCCTTGAGTTCCTTCGCGCCGAGCACCGGTCCGCGTGCCGGCACAATCCGCGTCTGGTCGTTGACCAGCGCCTGAAGCCGCTGCGTCGCGCCGAACAGGCCGCCGATCCAGCCGCCGCTCACCCAGTCGACCGTCGGCCACCCTTCGCCGGTGATCACGTCGCCGACGGCGAGAACGTTCGGCGCCGGGAAGTACACGTAGAGATCGCCGTCAGTGTGCGCGGCGTCGGGGATGTGGCCGTAGCGGACACCGGACGGCAGCGTGTCCGTGGTGTAGAAGGTCTTGTTCGGCTGCGCGACTTTCGACAGCCGCTTGAAGGCCTGGCCGTTCCACGGCCACTTGACGTCGGTCGTCAGCCACAGTCGCGTGTTCTCGTGGGCGATGATCTGCGCGCCAGCCGTGCCGAGCGTCTGGTTCGAGCCGGTCTGTTCGGGATGCCAATGCGTGTTGAAGAGCGTCCGGACCGGCCCGCCGCCGGGCAGCGCCGCCACGGCTTTCAAGAGCGCGTCGGACGCCGCGGCGGTTCCCCCGTCAACGAGGACCACGCCGCCCGCGCCCGTCTGCGCCACGACGTTGGGTGATCCCGGGAGCGTGACGACGAAGAGATCGTCGCTCAGCCGCAGCGTCGTCGCGGCCTGCCCGGAGGGCGGCGCTGGCGCCTGGGCTGCCGCCAACAGGCGCGTGGGAGCGCCCAAGGCTAGCCCTGCGGCTCCGCCTAATGCGGCTTTCAAAAGCTGCCGACGGGTGTGACGGCCCTGGTCCACCACGGTTCTGCTGTAGTTTAGGCGTCCTGCCGGTCTGAATCCACCCCCTAAACGCGCCACAGGCCACTGCGGTTGAATGCGCGAAATCGCCACATGTTTTGGAGATAATAGCGGCCTCATCCGGTTCCCCGGCAGCCCAATCGAGGAGGTCGCATGCGCGTCGTCTTCATCACACGCCTGGCGGCGGCGTCCCTGTGCGCCGTGTGCGCGTGGGGGTCCCTCAGCGCGGCCACGACTCCGAAGGTGGAGTTCACCGACACCCGGCTCGCCAACGGTCTGCGCGTGATCATCGCGCCCGATCACCATGCGCCCGTCTTCTCCATTGCCGTGAACTACGACGTGGGCTCGCGCAACGAGCGCCAGGGGCGCACCGGCTTCGCCCACCTCTTCGAGCACATGATGTTCAAGGGGTCGGCCAACGTCGGCGCGTTCGAGCACCCCTTGCTGGTGTTCAACAACGGCGGCAACATGAACGGCACCACCAACAAGGACCGGACGCTCTATTTCGAGACGCTGCCGTCGAACCAGCTCGATCTCGCGCTGTTCCTCGAAGCCGACCGGATGCGCTCGCTCGACATCACGCGCGAGAACCTCGACAACCAGCGCAACGCGGTGCAGGAGGAGCGGCGGCTCGGTCTCGACAACCAGCCGTATGGCCGGACCAACGAGGTGCTCGACGAGCTGGCCTACGACAACTTCGCCTACGAGCACTCGGTCATCGGCTCGATGCAGGATCTCAACGCCGCGTCGGTCGAGGACGTGGCCGCGTTCTTCAAGACCTACTACGCGCCCAACAACGCCGTCCTGTCGCTCGCCGGCGACCTCGAGCCCGCGCCCACCCTGGCCAAGGTGCGGAAGTACTTCGAATCGATCCCCCGCCAGCCGGCCGCGCCCGCCGTGGATCTCACCGAGCCCCGTCAAACCGCGGAACGTCGCCAGTCGCTGGACGATGCGCTCGCCCGGCTCACCCGCCTCGATATCGCCTACAAAGTGCCGCCGAGCCTGACGCCTGACGACGATGCGCTGTCGGTAATGACCACGGTGCTCTCGGGGGGCCGCAGCTCGCGCCTGTTCGAGACCGTCGTACGCCAGCGGCAGCTCGCTCCCCAGATCAACGCCGGCAAGGGCGAGAGCCGCGGCACCGGGCTGCTGCGGATCGTCGCTCCGCTCAGCCCGGGACAGAACGCCGACGCCCTCGAAGCGGCCATCGACGCGGAGATCGACAAGCTGAAGAGCGCCCCGGTGGCGGATTGGGAGATGGAAAAGGCCCGGAGCTCGGCCCGCCGGACGCTGGTTGCCAGTCTCGACAGCTCGCTCCAGCGCGCGATCCTCCTCTCGCAGTACGCGCTGTTCTACGACAACCCGGGGCTGATCAACGCGCGCGCCGATCGCATCGCCGCGGTGACGCCCGCCGACGTGCAGCGCGTGGCGCGGCAGTACCTCGTGCGCGAGAACCGCACGGTCGTCGTCACCCACCCCAAGCCGGCGCCGGCCGAGGGAGGCCGCTGATGGCCCGGCTCCTCGCCGCAGCGCTGACACTGGCACTGGCCGCTCCGGCCGGAGTCCTCGCGCAAGCGCCGCCGGGGGCGCCCGGAAGCGTACCGCCCACGAGCGGCGTGGTGCGCAAGGGCAAGGCCCCCGTGTCGGATGAGACGCTGCGCGTGCGGCTGCCACGTCCGGCCGAGGCCGACCTCGCCAACGGCCTGCACCTGATGGTGCTCGAGGATCGGCGCGTGCCTCAAGTCACCTTCACGCTGATCGTTCCGGGCGCCGGCGGCTACGCCGACCCGGCGACGCGCCCCGGTCTCGCCGCGGTAGCTGCGGCCATGATGCGGGAGGGCACGTCCTCCCGCACGTCGGCGCAGATCTCCGAGCAGCTCGAGACGATGGCGGCCGCTCTCAACGTGGGGGCGTCTGTCTCCGGACCCGACGGGTTCATCGGCGGCTCGGCGCTCTCGGAGCACTTCGAGCGCCTCTTCGATCTGGCGGCCGACGTACTGCTACACCC
>DATMDI010000240.1:0-2805 GCA_035557875.1 Vicinamibacterales bacterium | reverse complement strand
ACGGCATCAAGTACATCACGATGCCGTTCATCGAAGGCGACGACCTCGCCACGGTGCTGCGGAAGTCCGGCCGCCTGCCGGTGGCCGCGGTGATGGCCATCGCGCGTCAGGTGGCCTCCGGCCTCAAGGCCGCCCACGACGCCGGCGTCGTCCATCGCGACCTCAAGCCGGCCAACGTGATGATCGAGAAGGATGCCGAGGCCATCATCATGGACTTCGGCATCGCCCGCACGGCGTCGGACCAGAAGAAGGCGGTGGCCGCCGCGGCGGCGACGGCGCGGCGTGGCGGTCCACTCCCGGCGCTGGTCGAGAGCGAGCTGACGCGGGTCGCGGCCACCATGAAGACGTCGACGATGGCTGGCGCCATCGTCGGCACCGTTGCCTACATGGCGCCGGAGCAGGCGCGCGGCGAAGAGGTTGACCAGCGCGTGGACATCTACGCGTTCGGGCTCATCCTCTACGACCTGCTGCTCGGGCGGCGCCGCATCGACGACGGCGCCGGCGGCGCCGTCGCCGATCTGCAGAAGCGGCTCGAGCACGCCACGGCTCCGGTGAAGTCGGTGGTACCCGAGGTGCCCGAGCCGTTGAACCGCTTCGTCTCGCGGTGCATCGAGCCGGAGGCGGAGAAGCGGTTCGGGTCGACGGCCGAGATGCTCGAGGCGCTGTCCCGGCTCGACGATCGCGGCAAGCTGCGCCCCATCAAGCGCGCCGTCGGGCTGCCGCTGGCGGCGGTGATGGCGACGGCGCTGCTCGGGCTGACGGGGGCCGTCTACTGGTACACACAGCCGCCGGTGCAGCACGAGAACGTCGTCGTCGTGATCGCCGACATGGTGAACCAGACTGGCGACACGACCTTCGATCACACGCTCGAGCCGGTGATGAAGCTCGCGCTCGACGACTCGACGTTCATCACCGCATACGAGCGCAGCGGCATGCGCAGCTTCGGCGTCTCGCCGACCGCGGCGCTCACGGAGGCGGCGGCGCAGAAGGTCGCGCTCGAACAGGGCCTGGGCGTGGTGCTGTCGGGCTCGATCGCCAAGCAGGGGAATGGCTATCGGGTGTCGGTGCAGGGGAAGCGCCCGGTCACCGGCGAGGAACTCTTCAGCGAGGAGGAGCGCGCCGCGGGCCGCGACGCCGTGCTGCCGGCCGCCACCAGGCTCATGACCCGGGTGCGCAACTCCCTCGGTGACGAATTGTCGGAATCGGCGCAGCAGTTTGCCATGGCCTCGCTGTCGGCGACCTCGCTCGACGTGCTGCCTCCCTATGCCGCGGCGATGGCCGCCGCCTCGTCGAACCAGTTCGAGGAGGCGCTGGAGAACGCGAAGAAGGCGATCGAGATCGACGAGAACTTCGGCCTTGGCTACCTGATCGCGGCGAACCAGTCGGGCAATCTCGGCCGCTCTGCCGACGAGCGGAAATATCTCGAGCAGGCGATGAAGCACCTGGACGGCATGACCGACCGCGAGCGCTATCACACGCGCGGTGCCTACAGCCTGGCGACCAACGACTACCAGCAGTGCGTCAAGGAATACGGTGATGCGGTGGCGAAATATCGCGCCAACATTCCCGGGCGCAACCAGCTCGCCCTGTGTCTGAGCCTGCTGCGGCAGATGAAGCGCGCGGTCGAGGTGATGCAGGAAGTCGTCGGGATCCTTCCGAGCCAGCCGCTCTTTCGCGACAACCTCGCGCTCTATCTGAACTACGCCGGCGACTTCCAGCAGGCGGAGCAGCAAGCGGCGAAGGTCGGCCAGACCGACGCGTACGCCATGCTCGCACTCGCGTTCGCGCAGCTCGGGCAGGGGCAACGGGCGGAGGCGAAGACGACCTACGACGCGCTGGCCGGTCTCCGCCGCCGCGGCAAGTCGTTCGCCGCATCCGGGCTTGGGGACCTTGCGGCGCTCGAGGGGCGGTACGGCGATGCGGTGCGCATTCTGCGCGCCGCGGTCGCCGACGACCTGGCGGCGGAAGACATCGACTCCGCCGCCGCGAAGCTGACCGCCATCGCCGCGGCGGAACTCGCCCGCGGCCGCAACGATGCCGCCGTCGCGGCCGCCGACGAGGCGCTCGAGCACGCGCAGAACGTCCGAACGCGATTCCTCGCTGCTCGGACCTATGCCGAGGCCGGTCAGGTGGAAAAAGCCAGGCCGCTGGTCGAAGGGCTCGACAACGAAATCTACGAAGAGGCGCGGGCCTACGCAAAGATCGTGCAGGGCGTACTGGCGCTCAAGCGCGGCGATGCACGCCGGGCGGTGATCAGCCTGCGTGAGGCCAATCAGCTGTTCGATACCTGGATTGGCCAGTTCGATCTGGGGCGCGCGTCGCTCGAGGCAGGGCTCTTCGCGCAGGCGGATTCCGCGTTCGACGCCTGCCTCAACGCGCGCCGCGGGGAAGCGCTGGCGCTCTTCGTGGATGAGCAGCCGACCTACGCGTATATCGCCCCGGTCCACTACTACCTGGGGCGCGCGCGGCAGGAGTTGAAGAGCACCCGCTTCCGCGAGGCCTACCAGGAGTATCTGAACCTGCGCGGGAACTCTAAGGAAGACCTGCTGCTGCCGGACGTCCGCAAGCGGGCCGGCGCCTAAGCGGCTTGCCCATAGCCGCGCAGCTTGTGAGGAACCGGCGGACGCCGGTTCCCCACTTTCCCCTTACTTGCTCTTGTCGTGCGCCGTCACCGACACCGTCGGTCCGACGCCGACGTTGCCCTGACGGTCTGTGGCTCTCACCGTGAGGCTGTACTTCCGCCCGTCCTTGTCGTTGCCCAGCCGGGAAGCCGTGAGCTGCACTACGAGGGAGAACGCGCCCGTC
>DATMDI010000239.1:0-3972 GCA_035557875.1 Vicinamibacterales bacterium | reverse complement strand
GGCGGCGCGGCCGGACTCGTGGGGTCTCTTTTCGCGCCCCACTGGAGCATGGCCGTGGCGGCCGGCGCCGTTGGTCTGTGCCTGCCGATCCTGTGGTTGAAGATCAAGCGCGGGCATCGCGTGCGCCGCTTCGAGGAGCAGTTCCCCGAGGCGCTCGATCTGCTCTCGCGCGCCATTCGTGCCGGCCACGCCTTCCAGTCGGCGATGGGCATGGTGGCCGACGAGCTGCCGGCGCCGGTCGGCGTCGAGTTCAAGAAAAGCTTCGAGCAGCAGAACTACGGCCTGCCGCTCAACGACGCGCTCAACGGCCTGTCCGAGCGCATGCCGCTGATGGATGTGCGGTTCTTCGTGGCCACGGTGGCGATTCAGCGCGAGACCGGCGGCAACCTGGCCGAGATTCTCGACAATCTCGCCCACGTCGTCCGCGAGCGCTTCAAGATCCTGCGGCAGGTGCGCGTGCACACCGCGCACGGCCGCTTCACCGGCTACGTACTGCTTGCGCTGCCGGCGGCGCTGGCGGTGGCGCTGATGTTCATCAGCCCCGACCACATGCGGACGCTCTTCACCGTGAAGATGGGGCAGACGATGGTGATGGGCGCCATCGTGATGCAGACGATCGGGTTCATCTGGATTCGTCAGGTCATCAAGATCGAGGTGTAAGGTGACGCTACTGTTGCCCCTGATGGGGTTTCTGTTCATCTCGCTCCTGGTCACGGCGATCGGGCTGGCGATGTCGCGGGGCGAAACCGCCATCGAACGGCGTCTCGGCGAGCTCGGTGTCGGGGGGACGCTGCCGCCGCCGCCCGCGGCCCGCAACGAGCGCCTGTTGAAGACGCTCAAGCGCCTGGGCCAGGCGGCACCGAAGCCTTCGCGCGAGATCGGGAAGCTCCGCCAGCGCCTCATCACCGCGGGCTACCGCGGCAGCGAAGCGCTCACCGTGTTTTTCGGCATCCGTCTCGGCATGGCGATCGCGCTCTTCGTCGTGCTCTCGAACCCGATGGTGCCCAGGGCGAGCCTGATGACCGGCCTCGCGGGCGCTGCGTTCGGCTACCTGCTGCCGAGCATGGCGCTCGGCCGCATGGCGCAGCGTCGCCAGCATCGCATCCGCCTCTCCCTGCCCGATGCGCTCGACCTGCTGGTGGTGAGTGTCGAAGCCGGCCTGGGCCTCGACCAGGCGATTCAGCGCGTCGGTGACGAGCTGGCCTTCGCGCACCCCGAGCTGGCGGAGGAGCTGCGCCTGATCAACCTCGAGCTGCGCGCCGGCAAGGGGCGCGCCGACGCGCTGCGCAACCTGGCGGAACGCACCGGTGTGGACGACCTGTCGTCGCTCGCCGCGATGCTGATCCAGACCGACAAGTTCGGCACCAGCGTGGCGCGCTCGCTGCGCGTCCACTCCGACACGCTGCGCACCAAGCGCCGGCAGCGGGCGGAAGAAGCCGCGGCCAAGACCGGCGTCAAGATGGTCTTCCCGCTGGTGTTCTGCATCTTTCCGGCGATCTGGGTGGTGACCATCGGCCCGGCCGCCATCAAGATCGTCGAGGTGCTGTTCCCGCTCGCGGAGGGCCAGAAATGAGCGCAGCCGGACAGTCTCTTGCAGGGCGCCCCACGCCGCCGCCGCCGGTTCCGCACACGCTCGAGGACATCGGCCTGCCGGCCGAGCGGGTCGAGCATCTGCTGATCAAGACGCTCTTCTCCGGCGAGTTGACCGGCCTCGAGATCGCCGAGCGCATGAAGGTGGCCTACGGCCTCTTCGAGCCGCTCATCGTCCGCCTCCGCACCGAGCGTTTGATCGAGGTGCGGGGGGCCAGTGCCGCGGCGAGCTCGAGCTATCGCTACGCCCTCACCGACCTCGGACGCACCCGCGCCCTGCAATATCTCGAGATCAACCAGTACACGGGCGCCGTGCCGGTGCCGCTCGCGGCCTACGTCAAGCAGATGAAGGCGCTCCAGGCGTCGCGCGGGTTCATCGATCGGGAACGGCTGCGCAACGGCTTTTCGCACCTGATCATCGGCGACGGGATCCTCGAGAAGCTGGGGCCGGCGGCCAACGCCAACAAAGCACTGTTTCTCTATGGGCCTCCCGGCAACGGCAAGACCGTCATCGCCGAGGGGCTGGGCCGGGCGATCGGCGGCGACATGCACATACCGCACGCGATCGACGTCGACGGCCACATCATCACGATGTTCGATCCGATCAATCACGATCGGCTCGACCACGACGAACCGGACACGACCAGCATCATTGCCGCCGCGCCGTGCGACCGCCGCTGGGTGCGCATCCGCCGTCCCGTGGTGATGGTGGGCGGCGAGCTGACGCTCGATCAGCTCGATCTCACGTTCAACCCGCTGGCCCGCTTCTACGAGGCGCCGCTGCAGATGCGCGCGAATGGCGGCGTCTTCCTGGTGGACGACTTCGGCCGGCAGCGTATCCGCCCCGACGAGCTCCTCAACCGGTGGATCGTGCCGCTCGAGAGCCGCGTGGATTTCCTGACGCTGCACACCGGCAAGAAGTTCGAGGTGCCGTTCGACGTGCTGACCGTGTTCGCAACCAACCTCGACCCGGCGTCCCTGGCCGACGAGGCGTTCCTGCGCCGCATTCCCTACAAGATTCCGGTCGAGGACCCCTCGCTCGAGGACTTCCATCGCATCTTCGAGCTCAATTGCCGGAACCGCGGCCTCGGATTCCACAAGGTGATGGTGTCGTATCTGCAGCGCCGCCACTACCGGCCGCGGGGCCGGGGGCTGCGCGCCTGCCACCCGCGGGACCTCCTGGACCAGGTGCTCGCGCTCTGTCGGTATCGCGGCGTCGTGCCGACAATCAATCGAGAGCTCCTCGACGCGGCGTGCGCGTCGTACTTCGTCGACAACGAGCTGGCGCCTGCGGCGCTGCCGGCTCGTCGGGCGCCGGCGCACCGGCCCTTTGCCGGCGTGCACTGACAGAAAGCTCCTTCAGTGGGCGGTGCAGCCGTGTCCAACATCGCCAGGCGAGACGCGCAGAATCAGCCCACCACGAGCCAGGCGGTCGAGAGCGACCGCTACACGGTTCTGCTCCTCGACGAGGACCAGCTTGATCGCTTTCTCAGCAAGCCCCGCATGAAGTCGCTCAGCTCCCACCTGGCGCGCACGGTGGACGTGTGGCCGAGCGCGCATCGCCTCAAGGCGTGGGGGATGGCCGCTGCGATCGTGCTCGCGGCGGTGACGGCGGTCGTGTGGCTGCGTGCCGCTGGCGGCGACGCCACGCCAGGTGCCGCGACTGCGTATCAGCCTGTGGACGGCCCGCCGATTGTCACCGGGGCCAGCTTCAGCGTGCAGGTCACCTCGTTCTCACACGATACCGACGCGCGCGTCATGGCCAGCCGGCTCACGAAGGCCGGGCTGCCGTCGTTCTCGTGGCGGCTGGACGGGTCGCAGCGTGACGTGCTGGTGGGGCCCTTCGTGTCGATCGACGAGGCCGAAGCGGCCCAGCGCGCGGTGGCCAAGCTCGGTCAGTCGGGCAGCCGCCTGCACGTGGACGAGCGCCTGCGTGCCGCTGGCACCGTGGCGGCGGCCCTCTCCGACAAGTCGAATCCCGCGGTGGTGCTCGTCGCCGCGCCGGGCCGGTTGGCCGTCACCTTCGAGCTCGCCGCGGAGCCGCAGCAGGTGAGCGGCCAGCGCGTCGATGCAACGACGTTCGTGGTGACGACGAGCGCGATCGACCAGCCGATCCAGTCGCAGGAGTGGAACGCGCCGGCCGACGTGCAGCTCGTCAAGCACGTGAGCGTGGCCGCCGACCCGAAGGGAGCGCACGGGCTCGATGCCCGCGTCAGCGTCGCCGAGAACGCCGTCGCGACGGTGCGCGTCGAGGGCAGCCGCGTGTACGTGGACGTCTCGCGTGCGCAGCTCGATTTCGACGAACGCCAGACGCCGCGCGCAATGAACGCGGCGCGAGCACAACCCGTGTTCGCGCCGCGCGCGGCTGAACCCGTGCGCGCC
>DATMDI010000238.1:0-4431 GCA_035557875.1 Vicinamibacterales bacterium | reverse complement strand
CGCGGGCCGGTCGTCGGCAGCGTCTTGAGGTGGACGCGCGAGCTCTTGTAGCTGCAGTGCTCGGACC
Organism: Vicinamibacterales bacterium; assembly: GCA_035557875.1. Classification (GTDB taxonomy): domain Bacteria; phylum Acidobacteriota; class Vicinamibacteria; order Vicinamibacterales; family UBA2999; genus DASYRM01. The sequence continues at coordinate 4,364 of DATMDI010000238.1, read as the reverse complement.
ACATTACCGAGAAGATGCCGAGCTCGGTCATCGTCGGCTGACGGCTCAGCATGCCGACGATTTTGTCGAACTCCTCGCGGGTCAGGCCGTGCCGGTCGAGGACGGCGTCGGAATACGTGTCTGATGTCATGCGGAGAGACTGGATGTGCCGCGCACGGCTACCGCAGCCGGCGACCGCCGCGTGAACCACTGCACCGCCGACTGCAGCATCACCAGCCCGTCGGCGCTGCCCACGGCGAGCTCGCAGGCACGCTCGGGGTGCGGCATCAGGCCGACGACGTTGCGCGCCTCGTTGCAGAGGCCGGCGATGTTGGCCACCGATCCGTTCGGGTTGCCCTCGGCGGTCTCCTGCCCCGCTGCGTTCACGTAGCGGAAGAGCACCTGCCGGTTGCGCTCGAGCCGGGCCACGACATCCGGCTCGGCGTAGTAATTGCCTTCGCCGTGCGCGATGGGAATGCGGAGCACCTGGCCGGTGCGGCACGCTTCGGTGAAGGGCGTATCAACCTGCTCGACCCGCACGTGGACGTGCTCGCAGCGGAAATGCAGGCTGTCGTTACGGAGCATCGCTCCCGGCAGCAGGCCCGCCTCGAGCAGCACCTGGAAGCCGTTGCAGATGCCGAGTACCGGGCCCCCGGCGTCGGCAAAGCGGCGCACCTCGGCCATGATCGGCGAGAAGCGAGCGATGGCACCGGTGCGCAGGTAGTCGCCGTGAGCGAAACCGCCGGGCAGGATCACGGCGTCGGCGCCGCCCAGGCTGGTGTCCTTGTGCCAGACGAAGGCCACGTCCTCGCCCAGCACGCGTTCGACCGCGTAGTACGCGTCGTGGTCGCAGTTGGAACCGGGGAAAACGACCACCGCGAACTTCATCGACCGGCTCCAGCCGACTCGACTTCCACCCGGTAGCTCTCGATCACCGGATTGGCCAGCAGCTTGTCGGCGGCATCGGTCGCCACCTGCCGCGCCTCGTCCGCGCTCGACGCGGAGATGTCGAGCTCGAAGTATTTGCCCTGCCTGACGCCATCCACGGACGCGAACCCCAGCGTGTGCAGCGCGTCGGCGACGGTCGTGCCCTGGGGATCGAATACGGACGGCTTGAGAGTGACGAACACGCGCACGCGCATCAGGTGGTCTCCAGCGTCCTCAGTGTCTACCGGACCGCCTTAACCGCGGTCCTTAGTGCGGCCCTGCGGCCACGGTTCCGAACACACGAGCGAAGATGACGTCCACGTGGCGCAGTTGCTCGCCCAGATCGAACGCCCTGCCGATCTCGGCCGGCGACAGCACGCCGGCCACGTCCGGGTCGGCCAGCAGCAGCGACTTGAAATCCACTGCGTCATGAAACGAGCGCATCGCGTTTCTCTGCACCCACTCGTAGGCCTGCTCGCGCGACACACCGCGGCGGGCCAGCTCGAGGAGCACCGAGCCCGAAAATACGACACCGCGGGACCGATCCAGATTCTCCCGCATCCGCTCCGGATACACCACCATTCCGGACACGATGCGGGTGAAACGGCGCAGCATGTGATCGAGAGTGATGAAGCTGTCGGGCAGGATGACGCGCTCGACCGACGAGTGCGAGATGTCGCGCTCGTGCCACAGCGCGTTGTTCTCGAACGCCGCACCGGCATTGGCGCGCAGCAGCCGCGCCAGGCCGACGATCTGCTCGCAGCCAATCGGGTTGCGCTTGTGCGGCATCGCCGACGAGCCCTTTTGTCCTTTGCCGAACGGCTCTTCGAGCTCGCCGATCTCGGTCTTCTGCAGCCCCCGGATCTCGAGCGCGCATTTCTCGAGCGTCGAACCGGTGATGGCGAGTGCCGCGAGCAGCTCGGCGTGAAGGTCTCGCTGGATCACCTGCGAACCCACCGATACCGGTTCGAGGCCCAGCGTCCCGCAGGCGTCGCGCTCGACCTCCGGCGGAAGATGAGCAAAGGTGCCGACCGCACCCGAGAGCATGCCCACCGCAATCCCCGCGCGCGCCCGTTCGAGCCGAACGCGGTCGCGCCCGAGCTCGGCGTACCAGAGCGCGAGCTTCAAACCGAAGGTCATCGGCTCGGCGTGCACGCCATGCGTCCGGCCGATCATCGGCGTCTGGCGGTGCTCGGCGGCGCGGTCCCGCACCGCCGCCATGAGCCCGTCCAGGTTCTTCAGGATCAGGTCGCACGCCTCGCGCATCTGCAGCGCCTGCGCGGTGTCGATGACGTCGGACGACGTCATGCCGAAGTGCAGCCAGCGCGCCGAGGGGCCGACGTGCTCGGCCACCGCGGTCGTGAAGGCGATCACGTCGTGCTGGGTGACGGCTTCGATTTCGTCGATGCGGGCGACGCTGAAGGCGCCCTTCTCTCTGATGTCGCGCGCGGCCTCGGGCGGCACGATCCCCGCCCTTGCCATGGCTTCCACCGCCGCGATTTCAACCTGCAGCCACGTTTCGTACTTACGCTGGTCGCTCCAGATGCGACCCATGTCCGGGTGGGTATAACGCTGAATCATGTCAGCCGAGATGCAACCGTTCCCGCGGGATCTCCAGTCCGTTCACCGCGCCCAGTACCGTCGCCGCGAGGCCGGCGGGCGCGAACAGCTCGTCGGTGACCCGCTGCACGTCGGCATGGCTCACCGCCTCGACCCCACGCAGGGTCTCGTCGAGGCTGAACTGCCGGTCGAAGTACATCTCCTGACGCGCCAGGTTCGACATCCGGCTCGACGTGCTCTCGAGCCCGAGCATCAGGCTGCCCTTGAGGTGATCCTTGGCCCGGCGCAGCTCGTCGTCCGACATCGGCTCTTCCTTGAGCCGGCGGATTTCGCCGACGACGACGTCGATCAGCTCGCCGACCGCCTCGTTGGCGCAGCCGGCGTAGATGGTCATCGCCCCGGCGTCGCGGTAGGCGCTCAGGCCGCTGAACACCGCGTAGGCCAGGCCGCGCTTCTCGCGCACGTTCTGAAACAGACGCGAGCTCATCGAACCGCCGAGCACGGTGTTGAGCGCGTAGCTGGCGAACCGGTCGACGTGGTCCTGCTTGAAGCCGCTGGTCCCGAGGCACACATGGCTCTGTTCGAGCTCTTTGTTGCGCACGATCACGTGCGGCACCACGCGCGGCGGCCGCTCCGCGAGCGGCGTGCCATCGACCGGCAGACCCTCGAAGGCGCGCTCGATCAGCGCGCGGACCTGCGCGTGCTCGATGTTGCCGACCGCGGCCACGATCAGGTTGGGCGCGGCGTAGGTGGAAGTGAAGTAGTGACGCAGTACGTCGCGCGAGAGCGCGCTGACGCTGTCGGGCGTGCCGAGAATCGGACGCCCCAGCGGGTGGTTCTCCCACAGGTGCTCGGAGAAGATCTCGTGGACCAGATCGTCGGGAGTGTCCTCGACCATCTTGATCTCTTCGAGGACCACCTTCTTCTCGCGGGCGATGTCGTCTTCGGCGAACGCCGGCCGCATCACGATGTCGGCCAGTACCTCCACCGCCAGCGGCACGTGCTCGTCGAGCACCTTCAGGTAATACCCGGCGTATTCCTTCGACGTGAAGGCGTCCATCTGGCCGCCGATCGAGTCGATGGTCTGGGCGATGTCTTCGGCCGAGCGGGTGGCGGTGCCCTTGAAGAGCATGTGCTCGACGAAGTGAGCGATGCCGCTCTGCTCGATCGGCTCGTGCCGGGACCCGCGCGCCAGCCACACGCCGATGCTGACCGACCGCACGTGCGGCATGCGCTCGGTGAGGAGGCGGAGGCCGTTTGGCAGAATGTCGCGATTGATGGGTGGTGTGCTCACCGGGATCCCGCCGGACCGGGTCGGCCGGCCGTCGACACGAACACTCGTCAACCCTCTATTCCCTGTTAGCCAACCGGGCTAGCTGATTGACTGCAAAGTATTGATATAGTAGGGATTTAGAAGACGAGGGCGATGATATCACGCGCACGCGAGGCGCCGCAATCGAAAAGCCCCCCGCAGGCCCGCATCGACCTGGCCGAGCTCGATCTGCCCGAAATGGAGGCTGCCTTGGTGGCGCACGGCCAGCAAGCCTTCCACGCGCGCCAGATCTATCGTTGGGTTTATCGCCGCGGCGAGTCCGGTTTCGAGCAGATGACGGACCTGTCCCGGCCGCTCCGGACCCGGCTCGCGGATGAGTTCGAGCTGTCCACGCCGGCGATCCGGAGCGACCTGCGGTCGAGCGACGGCACCCGGAAGTTCGTCCTCGAACTGGGCGACGGCCGGCAGATCGAGTCGGTCTTCATTCCCGACACCCCGTCGATGACCTTCTGCGTCTCCACCCAGGTGGGTTGCGCGATGTCGTGCGGCTTCTGCCTCACTGGCAAGATGGGGCTGGTGCGCAATCTCACCGCGGGCGAGATTGCCGGCCAGGTGCGCGTCCTCG